>JABDQZ010000006.1 GCA_013041975.1 Gammaproteobacteria bacterium | reverse complement strand
CCACTACATACAGCATGATGAGTTCTTTCAGCGGCTACGTGAGTTTGGAGGGGTAGATCCGACAGATGGTCAAGAATGTAGTGCTGAAATAATAGATATCAATGGTTAATACAGAAAAGTTTGAGTTTAGAAAGTATTGTAATTAACGGAGAAAGTGAGCATGGATCATTTTATTACTGATATTGTTTTTTTGGCTTTAGTTATTACGTCTGTAATTAGTATCGCTACTGCAACCTGGTTAATTAATGGCAGTGCGGCTCTGGAGGCAGATGACTAGAAAGGCAAAACCATATTTAGGGTAATTATTCTAATAGCACTGACAAATATCGTTTCAATAACCAAAAATAAAGCAGGGAAATAGTCACCTTTACATCAACCAGGCAATAGAAAAAATGCAGCATTCAAGGTAAGCTTGGTTGGATCATGGATATGTTTGTCAAACCGCTGAAAGATTTCTTGCGCCTTGAAACTGCGAGTGGGATATTGCTACTCATTGCCGCTATTGCGGCCATGATTGTTGAAAATTCCCCGTTAAAGTTTCTTTACGATGCGCTATTGAATACGCCTGTAGAGATCAAGGTCGGCGCATTCGAAATAGCCAAGCCATTTTTGCTTTGGGTCAATGATGGCCTGATGGCTATTTTCTTCTTTCTGATTGGACTGGAAATCAAACGGGAACTGCTGGCTGGTGAATTATCTGATCCATCCAAAATGGTATTACCTGTCATAGCTGCCATCGGTGGAATGGCTATACCTGCAGTTATTTACAGCTATGTTAACTGGGGTGATCCTGTTTCCATGAAAGGCTGGGCCATTCCGTCTGCCACAGATATAGCCTTCGCATTAGGTGTGCTCGCCTTGCTTGGTAGTCGAGTTCCACTGTCGCTGAAGCTGTTTTTAATGACGCTTGCCATCATTGACGATCTTGGCGCGATCATTATCATTGCGATTTTTTACACAATTGACCTGTCAATCACATCATTAACCATTGCTGCCGTTTGTCTCGCCATTCTCTATATTATGAATCGTAGAGGCGTGTTATCTCTGGCTCCATACTTGTTGATTGGTCTAGTTTTATGGGCTGCAGTATTAAAGTCTGGTGTACACGCTACGCTTGCCGGTGTGCTTACCGCCTTTTTCATACCGTTCAGGAAAGAGCAGGGCCAACAACAAACGCAGCTGGAAAGACTGGAACATGACCTTCATCCGGCAGTCGCTTTTGGTATTTTACCTTTATTTGCCTTCATGAACGCAGGTATCAGCTTTGATGGCCTGGGAATGGATTCTTTATTGCACCCTGTTCCATTGGGTATTGCTCTGGGGCTTTTCTTCGGCAATCAATTAGGTGTTTTCGGCTTTAGCTGGTTAGCTATCAAGTTGGGCATAGCCAAAATGCCTGAGGCCGTGAGTTGGGGCCAGCTTTATGGCGTTTCACTGCTCTGCGGCATCGGCTTCACCATGAGTCTGTTTATTGCTTCACTGGCTTTCGAGCAGGGAGGTCCGGATTATGCTGTCGATGACAGGCTGGGCATCCTTCTAGGGTCGCTGGTGTCTGGGGTTTTAGGTTATTTGGTTCTTAAGGCTTTTTCAAAAAAATAAATTTCCGGCATTTTTGTATTGTTACCAGTAGGTGTTATTGGTCTTGAATATTTACTTTATGTCCCAATCAAAACTGTAAGGTACTTAAAACAGATTTAAAATTATGTCCGAAATGTTAGACAATTTGAAAAATATGCTTGGAACTGAGCGAGAAAATCAACTTTTGCATTATAGTATTGGCAATGAATACCTGAAGTCCAATGAGTTTGATTTAGCTGAAAAGCATTTAAGAAAAGCAGTTTCATTAGATCCTGATTATTCTGCCGGCTGGAAACTGCTGGGTAAAACACTTAATGCGGCAGAAAAATATGATATAGCAGTCGATGTTTTTCTGGATGGTATTGAAGTGGCAGAAAAGAGAGGCGATATTCAGGCAGCCAAGGAAATGAAGGTTTTTTTAAAAAGAGCCAGGAAAAATAGTCAATAAATGCCTGTTGTTACGGCGCCACTTTTTACAGGCTGCTTTTCAGAGGCGAGTTGCTGACCTTCAGGTGTTGTTTAACAATATTGCTGGCGGAACGATTTTCAAAAACCAGCCGACCATAGCTGTTGTAATGCGGTAATTTGCGAGCCAGACGGTTTATCGTTGATGGGTTGTTAGCGCCAATAAAACCCAGCGGACTGCGACCGGTGTCATTATCAAGCAGCACCAGGGCGTGGTCTGTAGTCTGGAAAGTTTCTTTATTAATTCGTACTGACTGAGAGTGCATTTCCTGCGAATCAGAATTCAATCGCTGCCTGTGGTTTTGCAGTAGTTTATTGTTCCAGCCAAGAATCCATACAGCCGTATCCGGGGATAATAGTTTAAATTCCGAGTCTGGGACCAGTCTTATATTGTTGTATTTTTTATTCCACAGCGCAGCCAGTTTAAACCATGCATTTATTACTTCTTTTGAGGACGCTTCGGGATAAACCAGTAGCTGTGTTTTTGCCCCAAAGAGTCTGCCTAACGAAGCAGGCTTTTCTTGTGGGCTCAGCAGTCGAAAGATGTCGTAATCTGGATCGATCTGGATTTCTACAGGCTGGTGTTTGTAGCGGAAGTTGAACTGTTGTGACTTGTCAGTCAACTTCAACTGCTCCGCTATTGTCTTGCCATTGTTAAAAACAACTTTCATTGGAACGGGCAGTTGATAGCTATCATCGTTTTGCAGTTGTTTCAAATGGACAGACAAAGTGAAAGTATCGTCAATTTTTTTCACACTGGTTTCAGTCAGCATAATTTCAGGTGCGCCTTTACGGTTTAACCATTGTGTAATAAAAGAGTTGGTATCAAGTTCTGTTCCATCAAGCAGTGCTGCCAGCAGTTCAGGAAAACTTGCCGAGCTGAATTGATAGGCTTCCCAGAAAGCGCGAATTTTTGTATTGAAAATTTCATCACCAAGCCTGCTGCGAATCATATGAAACAACATTAAAGACTTGCTGTAACCGATAGCCTGGCTGGCTTCATTGTGTCTTGAAGTAAAGTTTTTCAGGGCAAAGTCATTTTGCCTGGCAGCAAAGTTGGCATAACGCTCCAGTGCCTTGCGCCGATATTCACTGTCCTGGTGTCTTTGTTCACTGCTGAAATGATCAGCCATGTAAGCCGTAAGGCCTTCACTCCAGTTGCCCTTGCTGAAGTCTATGAATACACCATTGCCCCACCAGTTATGCAGAATTTCGTGAGGTAGCGAGGTATAGATAATAAATGGCAGGCGAATGACATTTGAACCCAGCAGGGTGAATGAAGGCATGCCGTAGCCCGTTTGCCAGCTGTTTTCAACCACAGCGAACTTTTTGTAGGGATAGTCGCCAATCCAGTTGCTATAGAGCTCGATATACTTTTCTGTGGCATCAAGATAGCTTTTCGCCAGTGCCGGGTTTTCATTGAGTAAAAAAACTTCCAGTTCAATATCGCCGGAGGATTTTGCATATCGCTTCCAGGGAGCGCCGATCAGGTAGATATCATCCTGCGCACGAGGCATATGAAATTTGATGCGTTTACCGGAACGGTTGCCTTTGCCCTGGCTGATGATTTCCCAGCCCTCCGGTAGCGTGCTTACCAGGTCAAAAGTCAAATTCGGATGTGCGGGAAAAACCGGATACCAGTGACTGCGTCCATCCAGATACAGCATTTTTTCATCAAATAGTCGCTCAGGCATGCCAAATAAACCCGAGCGTGAGTTTTCAATAATTTTTCCCCGGTATTTAAGATGAACCTTTCTATCTTCAGGAAGTCTGCTTAACTGATATACATTGGTTCGTTTATTTTTGGAATGTGAGATGATTTCAAGCGTAGCATTCTGACTTGATGCCTCAAAAGCGTTGTTTAACGAAAATATCACCTGATCAGTATTGCCAGGCAGAGTGATGATATCTTCTACTGAAATACTTGAGTTTTCAGAATACAACTGAACAGAAAGTTCATGGTGCAGGACCTCTGCGTGCAGTACTGATGTCACCAACAACAGTAGCAACCCGGAAAAACAGGAATACAGCCTATGCTTGTTAATCATATCAAAGGAACTTTGAGTCATTTCATTTCATGTTATCGCCATCGTACCGATAATTACAGGTTTTTCCACAAGTTCAAAATGACAGGTAAGCCTGTCCTGGTAGTGGTCTGGATATCACTAGGCCTGGTATCAATATCTTTGCAGGCAATGCCGGGTATGCACGCAGCCAAGCAGTCTGTCGAAGCGTTTTCAATAAATGACAGGGCAGTGATCAAGCCCGGTCAGACGCTGTCTCTTGCTGCTATCCTGCAGCATGAAAATGATGCACGCGTCATTCTGGTTGGCGAACAACACACCCGCGTGGATCATCACCAGGTGCAGTTCGAAATCATGCGCTATATGCATGAGCATGATATTGATTTGGCTGTCGGACTGGAATGGTTTCAACAGCCTTTCCAGTCACATCTGAATGATTTTCTTGCCGGTAACATCACTGAAAAGCAATTGTTAAACCGAACAGAATATTTCGATCGCTGGGCATACGACTACCGTTTGTATCAGCCAATTCTGCTTTATGCCAGAGAACACGGTATTCCGCTTTTGGCACTCAATGCAGACCGTGAATTAAGCAAGGTAGTGACAAAGAAAAGGTTTGAAGAGCTGGCGGACGAACTCAAGCAGCAATTACCTTCCAGTTTTGACTGGTCTGACAAGGCATATGAAAAACGCCTTGAAAAAATATTCAAAATGCATCCGGATTTCCCCGGAACCTTTGAGGGTTTCCTGCGTGGACAACTGCTTTGGGATGAAACCATGGCTGAGAATGCAGCTGACTATCTGAAAGAGCATCCTCAAAAGCGCATGCTGGTATTTGCAGGCAGTGGTCATATCGAGTTCGGTTCTGGTATTCCCAACAGAATCAAGCGACGTATCAAGGAGAAGGTCATAACGATTCTGCCTTCCGAAAGCCCTGCCGGTGTGAAACCGGGAAAGGCAGATTATCTGGTATTTTCACAAATGAACCTGCTGCCCAATGTCGGCCTGATCGGTGCTTTTCTTGAAACCAGCGGTGATGCCGTGGTGATCAAGGGTATGACAAAAACCGGGGCAATCAGTGAAACGGATATCAGGGCTGGAGCCATCATCGTCGGTATCAATGAGGTTGAGGTGGCCACGCTGGCTGATTTCAAGCTGGAAATGATGAACAGAAGGCCAGGCGATGAAATTCAACTGCATTATCTGGATAGCGCAACTGGTAGCAGGGATAGCGCGAAAACCGTAAAGATCAAACTGAGATAAACATTGCAGAAACCGGCTATGGAATAGTTTGTCTTCGCCGACAGCGTTCGGTGATATACAATAGCGGAGTATGTCACAGCTGTTCGAGGCCGATGTGTTTACTTCCTTGATTCCCAGCATCATTGCCTTTGCTGTCGCCACGCTGGTCATCGTTATTGCCGGCAGTCAGCTGTCACGATGGGCCGATACATTGGCTGACAGGACCGGCCTGGGCGAGGCGCTTTTCGGCGTGTTGTTCCTGGCCGGGGTAACCTCTCTGCCTGACTTTGCGGCGACCCTGAGCGCGGCAGTAGACTCCCGTCCAGATCTGGCCATGAGTAATGTCATGGGCAGCATGGCGATAAACCTGGTCTTTCTGGGCGTGGCCGACATTGTCTACCGTAAAGCTAACCTGGAGCATGCGGCTGCCTCTTCTGTCAATCTGATGATGGCAATCTTGCTGATTGTATTGTTGACCTTACCGCTGCTCGCTATCTTTACGCCGACGTTCACCTGGTGGAACCTGCACCCGATCACACCGGTGATTGTCACCGCTTATCTGTTCGGCCTGCACCTGGTTCATCGTGCGCAGGAAAGGCCAATGTGGTTCCCTCGTCTGACACTCCAGACAGTTTCAGATGAGCCCGACCAGCATCTTCGCAGCCATTCGGCCACTGTGTGGTTCGGGTTTATCAGCATGGCTGTTGTGACCGCCATGGCCGGCTGGATACTGATGGAGGCAGCAAAGGGGATCGCTGACCAGACCGGGCTGTCCGAAACCGTGGTTGGCGGCCTGTTCACCGCTCTGGCTACGTCCACTCCCGAGTTGGTAACCACCATCGCGGCAATTCGAATTGGCGCACTGACCCTGGCAGTCAGCAACATCTTTGGCACCAACTGCTTCAACATGCTTGTGGTTGCCGCGGCTGATGCCGGTTATGCCCGCGGTTCCATCTACCATGATATGGCTCCTGTTCAGATGACATGGGGCCTGGTGAGTATCCTGATGACCGCCATCCTGCTATTGGGGCTGGTGCGACGACAGACCTACGGAATCGGTCGAATCGGATTCGAAAGTGCTTTGATCCTGGGGGTTTACGCTGTCGCGCTTGGCGTCATTGTGGTGAGTACCTGAGATAGCTGCAAAGCTAAACAGAAAAGGGGGATTAGATAATCCCCCTCAAAGAATAAATGACTAAAGTTTCGGTGCGTTTCAAGCGACCATAGATGCCTTGATCTTGTTCATGGCATTTTTCTCAATCTGGCGAATGCGCTCTGCTGAAACTTCATACTTCGCTGCCAGGTCGTGCAGTGTTGACTTGTTTTCATTCAACCAGCGGGTCTGGATGATGTCGAGACTGCGGCCATCCAGTTTGCTCATGGCATCTTTGAGTTTTGCCGTGTTGTGGGTGTCGAGGTCTTCTTTTTCCAGCGTAGATTCAGGCTCCATGCGCGTGTCTGCCAGCCAGGTGGATGGTGCCACCTGTGGAGCGTCATCATCGGCATCATCAGAAATATCAAAAGCAACATCATGATTATTCAGGCGGGCTTCCATTTCCAGAACTGTTTCAGGTTTAACACCGAGGTCTTCTGCCACGCTGTTGACTTCATCGTTTGAGAACCAGCCCAGGCGTTTCTTGCTGCTGCGCAGGTTGAAGAACAGTTTGCGCTGTGCCTTGGTGGTAGCCACTTTGACGATACGCCAGTTGCGCAGGATAAATTCATGCATTTCTGCCTTGATCCAGTGTACGGCAAAGGAGACCAGACGAACGCCAAAGTCAGGGTCAAAACGGCGAACCGCTTTCATCAGACCGACAGTACCTTCCTGAATCAGGTCTTGCTGGGGCAGACCATAGCCCTTGTAACCACGGGCAATTTTAATGACAAAACGGATATGTGAAAGAATCAGCCTCTGGGCAGCTGCCAAATCCTGATTTTGTTTGACGCGCACTGCCAGTTCATGCTCTTCCTTGGCGGAAAGCATGGGTACCTGATAGGCCGCAGTGATGTAGGACTCAATACTGCCTGTCGGTAAGGTCGTTGCAAGGGCCAGTTCTTTTGTCATAAAAACCTCTAAACTTCTTGTCTATTAGAATGTTAGCACTGTGTCATGTAGAGTGCCAGTGCTTTTTGGCACTCCAGGTGTATGAGTGCTAAAGAGGAAAAAAGTTCAGTTTAATCCGGCTCTATTGCCCTTAAATGCCTGCCCACGGCAATTCTGGCTCCGGCAAGACCCAGGAATGCACTTCCCATTAATAACACCACGGTGGTGGGTAAATCCAGTACATCCAGCCTGAACTGGCTCTGGTAGAGTCCGGTCAGTTTTTCAATCGGGCCTGAGAGCAGCCACAGGGATATGGTAACGAGAAACCATGCAATCAGGCCGCCGAGGAGACCATACCAGAAGCCGGTATAAAGGAAGGGGCGGCGTATGAAGCTGTTGGTAGCGCCTACCAGCTTGGTGATCTCGATTTCATCATGACGGTTCTGGATTTCCAGACGAATGGTATTGCCGATAATCAGCAACACCGCCAGGCTGAGGACGCTGGCCAGCACAATGACGGCACGAATGGCTATTTCTGTAATAGCGTGAAAGCGCTCGACCCATTCCATATCCAGTTGGGTCAGGTCCGCCAGAGGTTCCTGGTTGAGCTGTTTAAGCAGCAGATCCGCCTGTAGCGGAGTGCTGTGCTGTAGCGTCGGGGTGATGATCAGTACAGCGGGCAGCGGATTTTCCTGCAAAATTTCCAGTGCCTGCCCGAGCCCGCTGAATTGCTGGAACTCTACCAGGGCATCATCCTTGGTGACATATGCAATATGCTGGATTTCCGGCATCAGCTTGAGCTTGCCAATGAGTTCATCCACCTGCTGTTCATCCGTGTCCGCTTTCAGGAACATGGACAGGCTGGCACCAGCATCCCAGTTTCCGCTGATCTGCTTGACGTTATCCAGCATCACCCACATCCCGGCAGGCAGTGACACGGCAATTCCCAGTACGGTAGCGGTCATCAGTGTACCAATCGGGCTGCGGGTTAACCTGCCAAGACTGGAAATGGCTACCTGCAGGTGACGCAGGAACCAGATGTGTATCATTGAAGGTGAGCTACTTTTCTTTACCGGTTTTTTTGCATCAGCTTTCATATCAGAAAGCCTCTTGCAGATTGGTCGTGTCACGAATCAACTGCCCGGAACCCAGTGTCAGCACACGCTGGTTCATCTGTTTTACCAGGTCAATGTCGTGGGTTGCGATGAGTAGCGTCACGCCCACCTGGTTGAACTGTAAAAACAGCTCCATGATTTCTTTCGAGAGTTCGGGATCAAGATTACCGGTCGGTTCATCAGCGAGAACCACCGGGGGCTTGCTGACCACGGCGCGGGCGATACCGACACGTTGCTGTTCGCCGCCAGATAAAGTGATCGGGTAGGCTTTTTCCTTGTTAAGCAGATTGACCTTGTCCAGCGCTGCGCGTACGCGGCGGCCGGTTTCAGCGCGGCTGGCACCGGAAACGATTAACGGCATGGCGACATTATCAAACACTGTACGGTCATGCAGCAGGCGGTGATCCTGAAAGATCATGCCAATCTTGCGCCTGTGATAAGGGATTTGTCTCGATTTGACCTTGCCAAGGTTACGGCCATCGACCATGACCTGGCCGCGTGTGGCATGTTCGAGCAGGCCGATAAGCTTCAACAGCGTACTTTTACCTGCGCCGGAATGGCCGGTCAGAAAAGCCATCTCGCCGGCTTCCATGCTGAAGCTGACATTGCTGAGGCCTTCGTAGCCGCTGGTGTAGCGTTTGGAAACGTTATCGAATTTGATCATGCGGTTTCATTTGCCTGGGGCGGACTGATATTACTCAGCTTATTTTATTCTGATTTTTGTGGTTATTTATCAAATAATGCCGCAACAAAATCTTCGGCGTCAAACGGTCTTAAATCATCAATGCTTTCCCCGATGCCAATAAAGCGAATGGGAATAGCCAGTTTTTCCGCAATGGCAAAAACAATCCCGCCCTTGGCAGTGCCATCCATTTTAGTCAGGGTAATGCCGGTCAAGGGTGTTGCTTCGTTGAACTGTTGTGCCTGATTCAGGGCATTCTGACCAGTGCCGGCATCAACAACCAGCATGACTTCATGTGGAGCATCCGCATCAATTTTCTTCAGCACACGGGCAATCTTGGCCAGTTCGTCCATGAGGTTGGTTTTGGTGTGCAAACGTCCGGCCGTATCGGCAATAAGTACATCGATGTCACGAGCCGTTGCCGCTTCAAGCGCATCAAAAATTACCGAGGCGGAGTCTGCGCCGCTGTGCTGGGAGACAACCGGAATTTCGTTTCGTTCACCCCAGGTCTGCAGTTGCTCAACGGCTGCAGCGCGGAAAGTATCTCCGGCTGCCAGCATCACGCTGTTGCCTTCCAGTTGCAGGCGTTTGGCGAGTTTGCCGATGGTGGTGGTTTTACCGGCACCATTGATGCCAACCATGAGGATGACCTGTGGCTTACCTGCGGTCGGCAGTTTGATGTCTTTATCGACCCTGTCGAGAATTTTGGCAAGTTTTTCACGCAGGTTTTCGATCAGGGCTTCCGGGTCGTTCAGTTCATTGCGTTTTACGCTGTCAGTCAGTTCGTCAATGATACGACTGGTGGCTTCAACGCCGACATCGGAGGTCAGCAGCAGGTTTTCAATGTCTTCCAGCAGTTCATCATCAATCTGCTTTTTACCCAGGATCAGGTTGCCAAGGCCTTCTGCAAAATTGGCTCGAGTGCGGGCCAGACGAGATTTGAGTCGCGTTAATAGCCCTTCCGGTTGCGCTGTTTCTGCGGGCTGTTTTGCGCTATTCTCGTTTACTGTCTCTTTTTTGCGTTTTCCAAATCCAAACATGATAACTATTAATTTCTGGCGACGTGAAGGGAACCTGTTTTAAATCTGGCGGTCATTTTACCTGACTGCGACTTCAACACCACAAAGAAAAACCATGATGATAAAAAAATTACTGGCTTTTGTTTTATTCAGCGTTAGCGCATCTTCATATGCTGCAAGCGAGTTAGACCGAAAAGTTCATGAATACCAGCTCGATAACGGCATGAAAGTGATTATCAAGCCTGATCGGCGAGCGCCCATCGCCGTATCGCAAGTCTGGTACAAGGTTGGCAGTAGCTACGAGCATAACGGCATAACCGGTGTTTCCCATGTGCTGGAACACATGATGTTCAAAGGTACAAAAAAATACGGCCCCAACGAATTTTCAGAAATTATTTCGGCCAACGGCGGTTCTGAAAATGCCTTTACCGGACGCGACTACACCGCCTATTTTCAGACATTGTCGAGTGACCGCATAGATGTTTCGTTCGAAATGGAAGCCGATCGCATGCAAAACCTGCTGCTGGATGAAAAGGAATTTCGCAAGGAAGTAGAGGTCGTCAAGGAAGAGCGGCGACTGCGCACCGAAGATAAACCCACTTCACTGACATTCGAGCGTTTCAGGGCTGCGGCTTTTCCGAGTTCTCCTTATCGCCAGCCCGTCATAGGCTGGATGTCTGACCTGGAAAACATGGAGCTTGACGATCTTTCTGTCTGGTACGAAAAATGGTATTCACCCGGCAATGCCACGCTGGTCGTGGTGGGTGATGTGGATCCGCATGAAACCTTTGAGCTGGCCAAAAAACACTTTGGCAAGGTGCCTGCCAGTGAGTTTGATCTTCGCCCCAAGCCACAGACAGAGCCCGAGGCACAGAACAACCTGCGTCTGACGGTTAAACTGCCAGCCAAGCAGCCCTACCTGATAATGGGCTATAAAACGCCGGTTATTGGTTCAACGGACGATAAATGGGAGCCTTATGCGCTAGAGGTTCTGGCTGGTGTTCTGGATGGTGGCAGCAGTGCCCGGCTGAGTCGTGATCTGCTAAGGGGCAATGAAATTGCCGTGGTGGCGGATGCTTCCTACGGAGCCTACAGTCGGCTGCCGGACATGTTTCTGATGGATGGTACGCCTACTGACAACTATAC
>JABDQZ010000004.1 GCA_013041975.1 Gammaproteobacteria bacterium | reverse complement strand
GGACAAGGGGTGCCCAAAACGGCTGGAACGGATGAACTCTGTTTCCAGAAATTCGTCAAATACCCGGCGTGTATGCAGGTTTGTCAGGCTGTCGATGGTAGCGAGTTCCTTGAGCTGTTTTTCATCTTGCTCGATGAATTGCCCGATACGCCTGGCTTGCCAGGAAAAAAACAGGATAAGCAGTAATCCCAGCAAAAGCGTCGAGACCCCTACCAGTAATACGATAGTGCGCACGACCTGAATTTCGTCAGTAATATTGGACATCATCAGTACCCGTCCGATTTCCCGGTTGTTAATATCGTTAACCGGTATCGAAATCATACGATACTGGGTGTCCTGCGATTGAAGTTCGGCAGCTTTATGAGAGTGGCGGTGATCTCCTTCGGTTAGATGATCATGCAACACTTCGGGCAGTTTATGATGATCGGACGCTGCTAGAATGATCTGATCGAAATGATCCCAGTCAGAAGCTCTGCCCAGGGCTTTTAATCCCTCTTCCCAGCGTTCTCTCTCAAGGTGTTTTTTATAGATGACAACGTGGGTTTCCATGGAAAATATTTGTCTTAAATCATCAATGATGTGATCGATTTCCATTCCCAGTTCAACATACCCAATCAGTTGTTTTCCACTGATGTCATACCAGGGTTTAACCACGCGTAAAGTAAATGTGCCCAGTACACCGAGTTCCAGCCCATGAGAGACTTTCCTGGTTTCTTCTGCCTTTTGCAGCGTGGTACGGGTAATAATGTCGTCAAAACGGCTTGGTGCATGTGCGCGTAGCAATATAGATTTATCCGGCCGGATGAAATAAAAGTGAGTGATTTTGTAATGTGTGTTGAGTTGTTTAAATAATGGCTCGATGTGTTCAAACAACAATTTTTTTTGTTGTTGCTGGAGTAGGGTTTTCAACTTTTCATCTTTTTCCAGAATGCTCAGCATACTGAATATGGCATGAGTATCGTTTTGAAGTGTCTCATTCAGGATCGACTCGGCGGTAAGGCGGGTTTGATACAGGCGTTCTTCTATTTGCTTACGGCTGCTGTTTTCTGATTCAAAATAAAACAGGCTGACAGCCAGAGTCAAGATCATCAATATGATGCCCGAGACCAGCGGTGTGAGAAACCTGAGCCTGAGCACAGAGGTGCGATCTTCTAGGTTAGTATGCTGCATAAGGAATCTTTGAACAGAGTAAATAGCCTTTTCGATGAGTCTAGTTGAGTTAATAGCTTTGGCATAGGGAAGAAACGGTCGAATATGCCCTGTTCCTTATGGTATTCTGCCTGATTACTTTTCAGCGGCCAAGAGCCGGTTTACAAGGTTTATGAGTTTTTCAATTGAAAAAGACAAGGGCTATGCCGTCCCTGTGGCTCGTATTGGAGTCATCGGTGGCGGTCAGCTGGGCCTGATGCTTGCGCGGGCTTCACAGCGTCTCGGTTGTTCCTGCGTGATTCTTGACCCGTTGTCAGATTCGCCTGCCGCACAGGCTGCCGGGCAGCAGATTGTCGGTGGCTATTCTGATCCGGACAAAGTGCGTGAGTTGGCAGAAAGTTGCGACATTATTACTTTTGAACTGGAAGACCTTGATGTTAAGCCACTGCTTGAATTGGAAAAAGAAGGTGTCGCTATACAGCCTACGCCACGCGTGTTGGCCACAGTTCAGGACAAGCTGACCCAGAAAACCTTCCTGCGAGATGCCGGGATACCGACATCGAATTTTATTGAAACACCACATCCTGATGAGCAGGTTTTTGCTGATTTTGGTTACCCGCTGGTACAGAAAGCACGTCGTGGCGGTTATGATGGCCGAGGCGTATGTGTGATGAAGACAGCCGCTGATTATGAAAAAAACCTGCCTGTTGCTTCGCTGATCGAGAAATTTGTTGAAGCCGAGAAAGAAATTTCTGTTCTCGTGGCACGCAATCCGGACGGGGAATGCAAGGCCTATCCGGTTGTGGAAATGGTATTTGTCGAAGGCCAGAACGTACTGGATGTGTTGCTGGCACCTGCGCGTATTAATGACGGGATAGCCGCAGAAGCGCAGCAACTGGGCATAAAAACCGTTGAGGCGCTTGAGGGTGTGGGTATTTTTGGCGTAGAAATGTTTCTCACCAAAGACGGGAGGCTGCTGGTCAACGAGGTAGCGCCGCGTACGCATAATTCCGGACATCAGTCGATTGAAGCTAATGTGACTGATCAATTTGAGCAGCACGTCAGGGCTATACTGAACATGCCATTGGGAGAGACTGAACAGCTATCGCCTGCTGCGATGGTTAACCTGCTGGGTGAGCCCGGCTTTGAAGGGCGGCCTGTGATACGGGGCATGAACGAGACGCTGGCAATTGCGGGTGTCAGTGTGCACTTGTACGGCAAGGCTGTGACCAAACCTTATCGGAAAATGGGGCACGTTACGGTGCTGGATAAAGATATTCAAAAAGCCTTGGACAAGGCCGAAGAAGTAAAACAGGCTTTCGCCATTGAAGGAGAACACAGGTTATGAGTAATGTAACGCCACTTGTCAGTGTGATCATGGGTAGTGATTCTGACTTGCCGGTCATGGGGCAGGCCGCAGAAATGCTTGAGTATTTCTCAATTCCTCACGAGGTCACTATTGTGTCGGCACATCGTACCCCGGCACGTTTGTACCAGTATGCTTACAGTGCAGAAAAAAATGGCTTGCGTATCATTATTGCAGGAGCCGGTGGTGCGGCGCATCTGCCCGGAATGGTTGCAGCAATAACGCCAATCCCTGTTATCGGCGTGCCGGTGAAAAATTCAGCGCTCAATGGAGAAGATTCTTTGCTTTCGATTGTGCAAATGCCTCCAGGTGTACCGGTTGCGACCATGGCCGTAAACGGAGCAAAAAATGCGGGTATTCTGGCGGCCCAGATCCTGGGGACTTCCGACCAGGCTTTGCGCAAGGAAGTCTTTGAATACAAAAAATCACTGGAATCCATGGTATTGGAAAAAGCCAAGAAAATGGAAAAAGGTGAATATCAAATCAGCTAGGCTTACTGCATGCTAATCAGTAATGAAATCATTATTGCCAGTACCGCGGTGTATCTGGCAATCATGTTTTTCATTGCCTACCATGGAGACAATCAGTCTTCTGATCGGGTTTCACGCTTCCAGCCCTACATCTATACGCTGTCTTTGACAGTTTATTGTACTTCCTGGACTTTCTATGGTGCTGTTGGTACTGCCGCGAATTCCGGCTGGACATACTTCACTATTTACCTGGGGCCAATTCTGGTTTTTGTTTTCTTCTTTCCATTCCTGAAGAAAATTATCGAGGCGGCCAAGCTTCACAAGACAACTTCCATTGCTGATTTTATTGCAACCCGTTACGGCAAGAGTAACAGTCTGTCTGCACTGGTAACGGTCATCGCCTTCGTAGGTACCATGCCTTACATCGCCTTGCAGATCAAGGCGATATCCAATTCCTATGACACGTTGTCAGGCATTGAAACCATTCATAGCACTTCACCACTGACAGATTCAGCGTTTGCCCTGGCGATTATTCTGGCAATTTTTTCCATTCTGTTTGGTGCGCGTTCGATTGATGCTTCGGTGCATCACAGGGGATTGATCCATGCCATCAGTTTTGAATCCATCGTCAAGCTACTGGCTTTCGGAGCAATCGCTTTTCTGGCTTACGATATTGTTGGCTCTCTGGCGCAGCGCACCCCGCATCTGCAAACCAGCGACATTCTTTTCAGCCCGTTTGATGGGTTTGAATTTAACACCGGACTGCTGACGAAAACCTTTCTCGCAGCAGGAGCGATTTTTCTGTTGCCACGACAGTTCCATGTGCTGGCGGTAGAGGCGCGAGGGGGGGAGGACCTGTCGCGTTGGGGCTTGCCACTTTATCTGTTGCTTTTCAGTATTGCCGTGGTGCCTATTACCGCTGCTGGCATTCACCTCATTGAAAGCAGGCAGAATGCTGATCTGTTTGTGTTGCTGATACCAATGTTTGAACATCATGAACTGTTATCAATATTCGGTTATCTGGGTGGTTTTTCAGCTGCAACCGGAATGGTGATCGTGGCGACTCTGGCATTAAGTACCATGGTGTCTAATGATCTGATTTTTCCATTGCTGGTGCGTTTTTACAAAAGTAGCAACCGTCAGGAAATTCACTCCAAGCTGCTGATCGTCAGGCAGGCCACTATTGTTGTGCTGCTATTAATGGCATACGGTTATTACTACATAGGCGGGACTGAGAAGTCGCTGCAAAGTATTGGCCTGATTTCTTTCTCGGCCGCCATACAGTTCCTGCCGGCAATCTGGGGCGCTGTATACTGGCACAGGGGACATCGTAATGGCGTGATTGCCGGTTTACTGCTCGGCTTTTTCTTCTGGATCTATTGTTTGTTTCTACCCTCGCTGGCGAATTCCGAATGGATGCCATTTGAGTTTATCCAGTTACTGGCAGATCGTGAGTCCTTTTTTAATCCAGTGCAACTGTTTGGTATCGAATTTGATGACAGGCTGACACACGGCGTCTTCTGGAGCCTGTTGTTTAATATTTCTGCCTACTGGTTCTTCTCGATAAAGGCACAACCCCGGCTGGTGGATCATTTGCAGGCTTCATCCTATATCGATCAGAACCGGGCGACTGCTTCCAGTCATGAAAATTATCAGTTCCAGGTCGCTGACCTGTTTGAGTTATGTATCCGTTTCACCGGTGAAGATCGCAGCAGGGAATATTTCATTGAACATGGTTATGACATTGAGCGGATACATGCCCAGAAAGCTGATCCCGAGTTTCGTCAGCTCTGCGAGCGCCTGCTTGCAGGAAGTATAGGAACGGCAACCGCTGAACACCTCATTCGTTCTGCAGCCATGCCCGAGCAGGGAGCTTCACAAAATTTATATGGCTTCATTGATCAAACTGGCCAGGCTATCGAATTTAACCGTGAGTTATTGCAGACAACACTGGATCATATCGGTCAGGCTGTCAGTGTGGTCGATGGCGACCTGCGCCTGGTAGCCTGGAACAGGCAATACATCGAGTTTTTTAATTACGAACCGGAC
This sequence comes from Gammaproteobacteria bacterium, assembly GCA_013041975.1. Classification (GTDB taxonomy): domain Bacteria; phylum Pseudomonadota; class Gammaproteobacteria; order Chromatiales; family Chromatiaceae; genus JABDQZ01. Next base: position 10,283 of record JABDQZ010000004.1, on the reverse strand, counting down.
TTCATCAAGGTGGGTAAACCGATTGAAGAAGTCATTCGCCATAATGTCGAAAGGGGGTATGGACCCTTGCTGGACGAAGACCTGGAATCTCGAATCCAGAAACGTCTTGAATATCTGCGCAATGGTGAGGCCTACGTGTTTGTACGTGACTGGCAGAATGGCAAAGCGATCCAGACTGAAGGAGCGCGCATGCCCGATGGTGGGTATATCACCACCTATACGGATATCACACCATTAAAGAAAGCAGAAAAGCATCTGGAAAAGATCAATGAAACACTCGAAGCCAAAGTGGAAGAGCGTACTGAGATGCTATCAGTGGTAAATCGTCAACTGGAAGAAGTACTGAATAATAAAACCCACTTTCTGGCGGCGGCCAGTCATGATTTATTACAACCGTTGGGTGCGTCGAAACTTTATCTTGGTGCCTTGCAGGAAGATCTTGTTGATGACGAGGGCAAGCAGGTGTTGGCCAATAACGCCCTGGGTGCGTTGAAAACAGCAGAATCACTGCTGCGCTCTCTGTTGCATCTGTCAAAAATGGATTCCGGTCTACTTGAGCCGGAAATAAAAAACTTCCCCATCCAGGAACTGTTTGATTCCATCGAAAACGAGTTTTCCGTGCGTGCCAGTCAGAAAGGTTTGAAGTTCACGATTGCTCCGTCAAGGGTTTTGACAACCAGTGACAAGTCATTGCTGTTGAGTATTCTGCAAAACCTGGTAGCCAATGCGATTCGCTATACCAAAAGCGGGGCAGTTATCGTGTTGTGTCGTCGTTATCAGGATATGCTGATGCTGGAAGTGCGTGATTCTGGCCCGGGAATCGAGCAAGACAAGCAGGAAGAAATTTTCAATGCTTTCACCCGGCTTGATCACAAAGCCGGTGATGGTGTTGGTCTTGGACTGGCTATTGGCAAGCAGGCAGCGCAGTTGCTGGGGCATGAGATTCGTGTACGTTCACGTGTTGGCAAGGGGAGTTGTTTCCAGGTCATTATTCCCCGATATGTGGAAAATGCAGTGTCTGAACAAAGCAGTCCGGTAGAAATCAGTGAGACAAGATCTATCGAGGGCTTGAGAGTCATTCATGTGGATGATGATGCTGAAATACTCAAAGCGGGCAAAACCCTGTTGCAGCGTTGGGGCATGTTTGTTATCTCTACCCAGTCTGTCGATAATTTTATTACCCTGGTGAAATCAGGTGAACGCTTTGATGTACTGATGATGGACTACCAGTTGCAGCAGCAGATGAATGGTCTGGAATTAATGGATTATTACCGGGAACAGGTAGGGCAGGCTTTCTTTGGCATCATGATGACTGCGGAACAGGATGCGGAGCTTAAACAGCGGGTTATCGATTCAGGTTACCAGTTCCTGGCCAAACCAGCAGAACCTGCCAAGCTCAGGTCGCTGTTTCAGTCATACATTCTGAAATAATGAAGAGGTTTGTCATACCGGGCTTGTCGGGAGATTTACAGATCTCTCCCTAAGCTTGAGATGCCAGCATGATGTGCCATTTTAGTCAGAATTAAAACTCATCGGGAAGATCAAGCTCATTGGCTGCAATAACAGCCTGGGTCCTGTTCTTGACCCCGAGCTTGCGGAAAATCGTCGTTAAATGAGCCTTGATGGTTGCTTCGGTCACTCCAATTGTGTCAGCCATGGTTTTACTGGGCTTGCCTTCTTTGAGCAGCTGTAGCACCTTGAGCTGTGCCGGGGTCAGATCCTTGAAACCACCACTGGATTTTGCTTCTGTGATTTCCCTGATGCAGTCAGGAAAACATAAATCACCTTCCAGTATGCGCTTGATGGTCTTTACCATATCGTCCATTTCAAGGCTTTTGGAAATAAAACCGCTGGCACCGTACTCTCGGGTCTGCTGGATAACCTTGTCATCATCGTAGGCGGAAACAATTGCAACCGGAAGCTCGGCATACTGCTTTTTAAGGGTCAGCAGGCCATCCAGTCCATTGATATCGGGTAGTTTCAGGTCTAGAAGAACGAGCCCTGGAAGTGAGCCCACGGCCGACAACGTCGCTGTCAAAGCATCAAAGCTGTCGACTTCTTCAACGATAATGTTCTGCTCAATTCTTTGCAGCAGATTGGCGATGGCTGATCGAAACAGCGGGTGGTCGTCAGCGACAATGATCCGGGTGCTCATTTTTATTGTTTTTCGTTATTCAACTAACCGTAATATAACGAAAAAACAGTCAAAATGCCCGAAAATTGTAGACTAAAGTCTAATTGTTTCGCCTGTTCTCCGCAGGATATAGTCTGCGAGCTTTAATTAAGGTGCTATACATATAATTTTGCTTAGTCCGAGAACGGGATTTTTTCTTTACAATGAGCAAAATCACACTTAAATCAACATGGTATAAAAATACTGGAGGATAAGACTCTCATGTCTGATGATAATAAATTTTCAACTCTTTCTCGCCGTGGTTTCCTGAAAGCTTCAGCAGCAGGTGCCGCAGCAGGTGCTGCCCCGATGTTTTTCGTCAAGGGTGCCAACGCCTATGTCAACGAGCCGAAAGGCGGTAGTGTCACTCTGGGTTTCAACGTCCCTCAGACTGGTGCATATGCTGACGAGGGTGCTGACGAACTGCGCGCCTACAAACTGGCTGTCAAACACCTCAACGGTGAAGGCGATGGCGGTATGCTCAACACCATGAAACCTTCTTCACTGAAAGGTAATGGTGTTCTGGGTAAAAAAGTTGCTTACGTAACGGGTGACACCCAGACTAAATCTGACGCAGCACGTGCTTCTGCCAAGCGTATGATCGAAAAAGACGGTGCCCTGATGATTACCGGTGGTTCTTCTTCCGGTGTTGCGATTGCCGTACAGGGTCTGTGTCAGGAAGCTGGCGTGATCTTCATGGCCGGTCTGACTCACTCAAACGACACCACGGGTAAAGACCGTCGTAAACACGGTTTCTGTCATTTCTTCAATACTGAAATGTCTGGTGCTGCCCTGGCTCCTATCCTGGAAAAAGAATTCGGTAAAGACCGTACGGCTTACCACCTGACTGCTGACTACACCTGGGGTTGGTCACAGGAAGGTTCTATCAAGAAATACACCGAAGCGCTGGGTTGGAAAACCAAAGCGGCTGTCCGCACGCCACTGGGTGCCGGTGATTTCTCTCAGTACATCACGCCAGTTCTGAACTCTGGTGCTGACGTTCTGGTTCTGAACCACTACGGTAAAGATATGGTTAACTCTCTGACCCAGGCTGTTCAGTTCGGTCTGCGTGACAAGCAGGTTAACGGGAAGGACTTCCAGATCGTTGTACCTCTGTTCTCACGTCTGATGGCGCAGGGTGCTGGCGAAAATATCAAAGGCATCTACGGTTCAACCAACTGGAACTGGTCACTGAGCGACGAAGGCTCCAAAGCATTTGTTAAATCCTTCGGTGCCGAGTACGGTTTCCCACCATCACAGGCTGCTCACACTTGCTACGTACAGACTCTGCTGTATGCAAACGCCTGTGAATTGGCTGGTACCTTCAACCCATGTGGTGTTATTGAAGCACTTGAAGGCTTCAACTTTGACGGTATGGGTAATGGTCCTACTGAATACCGTGCGGGCGACCACCAGTGCTTCAAAGATGTACTGGTTGTGCGTGGTAACCAGAACCCAACTTCTCAGTTTGACCTGTTGGAAGTTGTGGAAGTTACTCCACGTTCCAAAGTTGAATATTCAGATACTATGCTGGGCGGACAACTCGGTAGCTGTAACGCTTAATTCAGCTAGCTAAAGCTGCCGGCTACTTTCGGGTAGCCGGCATTTCTTTTTCTCTGATAAATAAATAGTGCCACTGTTATGGATGAGATTCTCTTACAAGTTCTAAACGGTCTGGACAAAGGTGGTGCCTATGCACTCATTGCTCTCGGACTGACGCTGACTTTTGGTACACTGGGCGTAGTGAATTTTGCTCATGGTGCCTTATTTATGCTGGGTGCCTTCTGTGCGGTTTCGGTACAGCAGGTATTAACGATTTCTGAGCGTGTCAAAGATGAAAGTATTACCTTCTTTGATGCCTATAAAGAGGTGCCTTACCTTGAAATATGGTGGGGTGACTTCGGTTCGATGATCATTGATTATTCGGTACCCATATCGATATTTGTATCGATACCTATTATGTTGCTGATTGGGGTTGCCATTGAGCGTGGCCTGATCAAGCATTTCTACAAGCGTACTCACGCTGAACAGATTCTGGTAACTTTCGGTTTGGCCATCGTCATACAGGAAATCGTGAAGGGTTTTTTTGGTGCCAACCCGATTCCGACTCCGGCACCTGATATTGTTTCAGGCAGCGCACCAGTCGGTATGTGGCTGGGCTTATCTGAAAACCTGGTTTATCCCTACTGGCGTTTGATTTATCTGATGTTTGCCGGTGTCATTATTTTCGGTGTTTTTGCATTCCTGAGATTTACCACTTTCGGTATGGTGGTGCGTGCTGGCATGGCCGATCGTGAAACAGTAGGGTTGCTGGGTATTAACGTGCAACGACGTTTTACTATTGTATTTGGTCTGGCTGCCGTGGTGGCCGGTCTTGCCGGAGTCATGTATACACCGATTCTTCCTCCTGATTATCACATTGGCATGGATTTTCTTGTGCTGTCTTTCGTAGTGGTTGTTGTAGGTGGTATGGGATCACTTGAAGGTGCGGTACTGGCCGGTTTCCTGCTGGGTATTCTGCAGTCTTTTGCTTCCATGAACGAGGTCAAGCAGATCATTCCTGGCATTGACCAGATTATTATTTACCTGGTGGCGGTAATTGTGCTCCTGGTGCGTCCTCGCGGTCTGCTGGGTCGTGAAGGTGTGATGGAGGACTAGCATGATGAAAGGTTTATTTAAAAGTAACATGGCGATTATGATCGTCTTCACGGCAGTGGTACTGACTGCGCCCATCTGGCTGGCGCCGATTGGTGCGAGCTATCCTGACCTGCTGCAGAAGTTTGCCATCTTTGGTGTTTTTGCCATCGGCTTTAACATTTTGTTTGGCCTGACCGGATACCTGTCGTTTGGTCATGCTGCATTCCTGGGTATTGGTTCATATACCGCGGTCTGGAGTTTCAAGCTGTTATCGATGAACGTTCTGCCCGCTATCATTTTTGCAGTGATTGTCGCAGGTGTATTTTCGTTGATAATCGGTTTTATCAGTCTGCGACGTTCGGGAATTTATTTCTCGATTCTGACGCTGGCTTTTGCGCAGATGTCCTACAGCCTGGCCTATTCAGTGCTGACGCCGATTACCAATGGTGAGACGGGCCTTCAGCTTACATTGAAAGATCCACGTGTGATTGATGGCATGGTTGGGATTCCGGTGACAGATTCTTTGCCTTCAACCAACTTTTTTGGTATTGCCATGAGTGGCTATGAAGGCTTTTATTTCTGCGCGGTTTTCCTGATTATTGCATTTTATGTTTCGCTCAAAATCTTCCGCTCTCCATATGGTATGAAACTCAGAGCGATAAAATCCAACCAGACACGTATGAAATATACCGGTTTTAATACTCGCCCTTACCTGTTATCAGCCTTTGTGATTTCAGGTATGTTTGCAGGCCTTGCAGGTTCATTAATGGCAGTTACTGATCCATTGGCAGGTGCTGAACGTATGCAGTGGACAGCATCCGGCGAAGTGGTGCTGATGACTATTCTTGGTGGTATGGGTACATTGATTGGTCCTCTGCTGGGTGTGGGTATCATCAAGTACTTTGAGAATATTTTCTCTGCCCTGAACGACGCGGCGCTACATGAAATTTACAACTTCCTGCCGCTCGGACTGGAAAATGTCATGGTTGCTGTTTCCTCGCCATTTGTTGGTGATGGCTGGCACCTGACGCTGGGTGCATTGTTCATGATTGTGGTTATCTTCCTGCCCGGTGGCATCATGGAAGGTTTCAGTAAACTGAGCAGAGTGTTTGGCAAGTCTGGTCATGAGGCTACTGAAGATGTGGTTTCAGAATCAAGCAGCAAAACTGAGGGAGAGAAATAATGGGTAATATTCTTGAAATCAGTAACGTCAATCAAACTTTTGGCGGCCTGCATGCCTTGTCTGATATCAACCTGCAAATTGAAGAAGGTATTATTCATGCGATTATTGGCCCGAATGGTGCTGGCAAGTCGACATTGTTAAACTGTTGCATCGGTCGGCTGAAACCTGATACAGGATCCGTCATGTTCAATGGTCACGATATGATCGGTATGCAGCCGCACGACATTAATCATGCGGGCATGGTACGTGTATTTCAGACGCCCGAGATTTTTCCTGAGTTGTCATTACTGGAAAACACCATAATTCCGGCACTGGCCAAGCGCGACGGGACCTTTAAATTTAATCCGTTTGCGACCTTGTCCAAAGAAAAAGACATCAGCGACCAAGCAATGAGTGCGCTGGCTGATGTTGGTCTGGATCGCTTTGCCGATCAGCATGCAGGCAGCATTTCACGTGGTGACAAACGTCGTCTTGAACTGGCCATGGGTCTTATTCAGGAACCTGCGTTATTGCTGCTGGATGAGCCTACTGCCGGTATGGCGCGCCATGATACCAACCGTACCATTGACCTGCTCAAGAAGATCAAGGAACGTGGTATGACCAAGATCATCATTGAGCATGACATGCACGTGGTATTCAGCCTGGCTGACCGCATCAGTGTACTGGCACAGGGGCGCATTATTGCTACTGGTACACCAGATGAAATAAAGAACAATCCAAAAGTCAAAGAAGCCTATCTGGGTGAGGAGGCTGAAGATGAGTCATGATCCAATGCTGGGTGATATTGAGGTCACCGAAAGAGTAGAGACGGTCCAGAACCTGGGTTCAGCTCCGTCCTTTTTTTCCTGCTGGGATATGCATGCCTATTACGGTGAAAGCTATATCGTGCAGGGTGTGAATTTTGATATTCGTGAAGGTGAGGTTGTTGCCCTGTTAGGACGTAATGGTGCAGGCAAGACCTCAACGCTACGTTCTATTGCTCGTGTAGATGAGCCGCAGGTAACTCATGGCGAAATATGGCTGGATCACAAGCCATTACACAAAATGGCATCCCATGAAGCTTCACAGGCCGGTGTTGCACTGGTACCTGAAGACCGTCGTATCATTGCCGGTCTGACCGTTCAGGAAAACCTTGAACTGGCACAGATCGCTCCTCCAGTCGGATGGACCATTGATCGTATCTATGAGCATTTCCCGAGACTGGCTGAACGCCGTAACCAGATGGGTACCACTTTGTCAGGTGGTGAGCAACAGATGCTGGCAGTAGCGCGTGCTCTGGCTCGTGACATTAAGCTGTTGTTGCTGGATGAACCCTACGAGGGCCTGGCGCCTGTTATCGTGCAGGAAATAGCTAATATCGTGGACAGTATCAAGCAATATGGTATCACCACCATCATCGTTGAGCAGAACGCCGTTGCCGCCCTGAGACTGGCTGACAGAGCCCTGATTCTGGATATGGGTAACATCGTATTTGATGGCACTGCCCAGGAAGTACTGGAAAATGAGGAACTGCGTCACGAATATCTCGCGATCTAGATGATCAAGGATATTCTGCTTTTTCTTGATGATGGCAAGTCCAACCCGGACAGGGTTAATACTGCAATCACATTAGCCAAAAGACACGGTGCCAATCTGACTGGCGCCGTTCTTGGTTCCATGAAACCATTTCATGCGCCCAATCGTGATGAAAAGGCTGTAGCGCGTATGAGTGAGCGCATGGCTGACAAGACACTGGCGCATTTCAACCAGGCATCGCAACAGGCTGGGTTGGATACTGATGCCCTGACCATTTATGGTGATTCAGCAAACAGTGCAGAAAAGCTTGCACATTATGCCCGCAACTATGACCTGGTAATTCTGCGCCAACCCAATCCTGTCAGAGATAATTTTGAACGAATGCAGGAATGTGCTAAAAAAGTCTTGCTGTTAAGTGGCCGTCCGGTCTATTTCATGCCTTATACGGGCCATAAGAAAACGCCTGTTCAGCGTGTACTGATTGCCTGGGATGGTACACCTTCGGTCAGTCGTACCGTGCATGATGCCATTCCATTGTTAAGGCAGGCTAAAAATGTCTGTATCCTGGTGGTTGAAAGCAAAAAGCAGCAGGCTTCAAAAAGCGAGGTGCTGGTTGAACGCCTGGTTAGGCATTTACAGAACCATGATATACAAGCCTGCATGAGAAAGATAAATCCGGGTGGTAATTCTGTAACGACAGTTATTCAAAACCAGGTCACTGAACATAATGCTGACCTGTTGATCATGGGTGGACATGGAACACCAACATTAAAGCAAAAGATCTTCGGCAGGGTGTCAGGTAATTTATTTGTATCTATGGTTGTACCTGTCTTAATGTCCCATTAAGTGTATAAACCGGGCCAGATTATTAATTCACTATTAACAGGTAACAAGAAGTGTCATACCAGGATATTTTAGTTTTTTTAGATGATGGATCAACCAATGCTACGCGTGTAAGTACCGGGTTACATTTTGCCAAGCGACATGATGCCAAGTTGACAGGAGTTGCACTGGCAACAATGAAGCCACGACGTCTACGTACTGACAGCTCCAAGGTGCGTCGCAGAGTTTCACAGGAAATGGCAGAACAACTGGTGGCAGAATTTACCACTAAGGCTGAACAGAAAGATGTCCGCTCAAAAAGTATTATTATTGCGGGTAATGCTGACAAAAGCACTGATAAGATGGTGCAATACTCCCATAATTATGATCTTTTGATACTTCGGCAACCCAATCCGGATCAGAAAGACTACTCACGTTTGACAGAGTTGTCGGAAACCGTGTTACTAAAGAGTGGCCGCCCTATATTGTTCATGCCTTACATTGGCACTGATAAATGTCCCGGTAACCGTGTCATGATTACCTGGGATGGTACTGCTGCTGCCTGCCGTGCTGTACATAATGCCTTGCCGCTTATGCACAATGCCAGTGAAGTAGTGCTGGTTATCGTTGAGAATAAAAAGACACGTAAGAATGTACCAGAAGCAGCCATTAATGGTTTTGTAGAGCACTTGAATAATCATGGTATCAACCTGACTGTCAGAAGAGTATTAAAAGGAAGTTATGATATTGCCACAGTGATACTGAATGAAGTCGCTGAAACTGCTACTGACTTGTTGATTATGGGGGGGTATGGAAAGCCGTCATTGCAGGAAAAAATATTTGGTGGTGTCACGAAATCAATTCTTTCATCCATGATTGTTCCAGTGCTGATGTCGCACTGAAAAATTAAAATTATCCACAGAAATTCCCCTGAACAAGGGGAATCCCATTCTTAAATGCATCGAATTTCCACCAGTTATCTGGAGAATCATGAGCCATACTTGTAGTGCAGGGGAGCTATTCCCGTGCGTTTGTTTTCGTTCAGAGAAAATGGAATAGACCGGTTAGTCATGCGATCCATTCCACAAGGAGGTCGCCATGTTTATGAAAGACAGAAAAACAGGTCATCTGGTAGAGGTTCTTGATGTTGAACAACTGCATGATCCTTTTGCGTTAAGGATTACCGGTCGTTTGCATTACGGTGAAGAAATGCAGGAACCCGAACAGTTTGAAAAAACAGGACTGGAATTTCAGTCAGGAGAAGCCTTACCTCAATGCTGGGTGGATCCACACTACAGGGATCATGAACTGCGAAATACTGCCTGAGTAAAACAGGAGTAATCCCTTTATAAAAACGCTATTCACCAAAGCCAAAGGGTAATAATGCTCCTTCGGATTTATCGAGCAGCAATTGCTCGAGGTCGGAGTTTAGCCTGGTGATTTGCGCTAGTGAGTAGATAATGAAGGACATGACATTCTGGAACAGTCTTCTTGTTAGCTTGTTCTGAGCCGCAAATTCACCCGTTTTATCGGCAAACGCTTCAATTTTTTCCAGACAACCAATCAGCATATCATCACTGGCGCTGATGGTTTCCAGTTTGTTTGCAATATCGGCAGTACTAACTGAGTTGTCGATATTCACATAAATCAGCTTGCAAAAATCTGCCATGAAATCACTATTGGAGAGATAGGCTTCTGTATATTCATTGGAGCTCTTGCCTGGATCTGCTGCGGCCTTGTAATCCGTAAGGCTTTCGAGTATCTGCTCAAAAACAGGCTTGTAGTGAAAGACAATGGCATCTGGTAATGCACTAATCAGTGCGTCAGTAAAGGCATGCTGTTCCATGATGATCTCGGTTTACCAGACTTGTTAGTGGAATAGTTAAGCATAGCTTTGCGCATCTGTCAGTAGACACTCAGCGTCTGAAACACAGCTGATAAAATTCCCTTATA
>JABDQZ010000377.1 GCA_013041975.1 Gammaproteobacteria bacterium | reverse complement strand
TCTCTGAACTGGGCTGGGAAATTGATATCCTCGCACCACATGCTACAGGTGCCTTGAAAAAAGAAACCTCTGGCCAACTGCAAATCACACGTTTTCAGTATTTCTGGCCCGCTTCACAACAAACAGTTTGCTACCAGGGTGGCGCACTGATTAATTTGAGAAAAAGTTTCTGGAATAAAGTAAAGCTGCCTTTTCTGGTCATAGTGGAATTTCTAGCTATGGCTCGGTTGCTATTGAAACATGATTACGATCTGATTCATGCTCACTGGATTTTGCCGCAGGGATTTAATGCCGTACTGCTTGGCAAGCTGTTTCGTATACCCGCCATCGTCACCGCGCACGGTGGAGATGTGTTCGGACTAAAAGGAAAGCTACTGGCAACTTTCAAACACAGGATACTCCAAAATTCGAGTGCAGTTACTGCCAATTCCAGCTTTACGGCCAACAAGATAAAAAATATATCCCCCGAGTTGAAGGGGCTGCACATCATACCAATGGGAATTTCTGTTAATCCCCTGTCCGCGGAACAAAAGAATCAAGCCGGTCTCATTCGTCAACACTACAAACAAGGCGACCACCCTCTGTTGGTTTTTGCCGGGCGTCTTGTTGAAGAAAAAGGCATTGCTGATTTATTGAATGCAGTTGAAATCATTAAAAATGATTTACCTGGTACGCGTGTTCTGATCCTTGGTGAAGGCCAGGACCGAAAACACTTTGAAGCATTGGCTAAAAAACTGGATATTACCAATATGGTGATATTCAAGGGCTGGGTTGATAACAAGGAAGTCGCTACTCATCTGGCGGCAGCGGATTTTTTTATTGGTCCCTCTAAAACGGCTAAAGACGGTTGGATTGAAGCACAGGGACTGAGCTTTCTGGAAGCTATGTCGACAGGAACCCCGGTAATTGCAACGGCTTCAGGAGGCATCGTAGAAACAGTACACAATAATGAAACAGGTTTTCTTGTCGCCGAAACCAACCCAAAACAAATAGCAGAAATAATCAAGAAACTTTATGGACAGGAGCTGTTACTGGACAAAGTGAGAAAAAATGCCAGAAAAATGGTGATGAAACGATTTTCCAGAAAAGCCAGCGCCGATAATTTTTCACAACTCTTCGATTCCCTGGTCGCGGAACAGAATTCTTCAAGGTAATTGAACATGTTTGCTTCTAGCCTGGCCCGAAAAATCGAAAACATGCAAACGTTCAAATCCATTGGGCGACATATCCAGAATGATCATGCCAAACCTGTCTCCAGTCATTTCTATTTGCATAAACTCATCACAAAATCTGAAAAGAAAACCAGCATCCTGGATCTAGGCTGTGGAGAAGGGAACTCCTACGAGTTATTTTCTGAATTACTGAGCAATCCGGACTGGCATGGTGTAGATATTGAAGACTCACCTGAAGTAAGACAAAGAAAGAGCCACAATCTCGATATCCAGAATTTTAATGGCGTCAACCTGCCATATGAAGACAAGCGGTTTGATATCATTTACTGCAACCAGGTTCTGGAGCATGTAAGACACCCTGACCAACTCATTCAGGATGCCTTTAGAGTCATGAAACCGGGAAGTTATTTCATTGGTTCCGTATCCCAACTGGAACCCTATCACTCCTACAGTATATTCAATTTCACACCCTATGGTATTAGCCAGGTATTTGAGGATGCCGGTTTTAATGTTTTGGAGATTCGCCCTGGTAGCGATGCTTATTCACTGATCAGTAGACAACTGCTCAACCGCCGGCTCAAGCCCTTGTGGAACCATAACCTGCTACATGGACTGATTAATATTATTGGCTGGTTCACCCGACTGGACAAAGTTCACCTAAATTTCCTGAAACTACAGTTTTCCGGGCATCTGGTTTTTCTCGCTAAAAAAGCCGATCACAACCCAAACAAAAATGATCCGATATGAAAATCTGGATTCCATCACTTCGATATCACAGCGGTGCCTCTGTCTACACTAAACGGCTCGTCAGAATGCTGCTTGAATTGGGTTATGAAGTTGAGCACTCGTCTTTTTCAAAACTGCACCAGCTATTCCCGTATCTACTGAAGTTCAAACGCCCCAAGGCGAAGCCTGACATAGTGATAGCTGATTCGCTTACCGGTTTTATGTTCAGGGGAGTCGGAAAAAAACTTATCATTATTGAGCATCACTGTATCTTTGATCCTGTATACACGCCTTATAGAAGCTGGCAACAGTTACTGGTGCATGAACTACTCTGGAGATACTATGAAAAAAAGAGCCTGCATAGCGCTGACCATGTCATTTGCGTCAGCGAATATACAGCTCGCAGCGTGCAACAGATATTTGGAAAATTACCAGTAAAAGTCATTCTGAACGGGATTGAAACTGAGTTGTTTGTGCCCTCCAAAAAGCAGGATAAAACTCTTCAGTCTCCAATCAGACTGCTATTTATCGGCAACTTGAGCCGGAGAAAAGGTGCCGATCTGCTACCAACCATCATGCAAACACTCGGCAATGACTTTCAGCTGAGATATAC
>JABDQZ010000376.1 GCA_013041975.1 Gammaproteobacteria bacterium | reverse complement strand
GCATGAGCCTGACCTTTGATGTCGGCCAGGTCGGGATGTGATGCCGGGATGATGTCAGGAAAATCAGAGCTTTCGGGCAGCGTGATCTTTTCTACATCATTAAGATGGGCCGTCACTGCAAGCAGGTATCGGCTCGGGTAGCAGTTCAGGTTATTAACCAGGCTCGCTTCGGCATGGTTGTCAGCAGGTAAAAACAGTTGTTTGTCATCCTTCGCACAACCTATGGCGATGGGAAGTATGCCTTTTACTGGGCGAATCTCACCAGACAAGGCCAGTTCGCCAATCAGTTCGATATCGGCAAGGTGTCTGTCGGACACCTGCTTGGAAGCAGCCAGAATACCTATGGCAATGGGCAGGTCAAAACCTCCACCTTCCTTTGGCAGGTCAGCCGGGGCAAGGCTGACGGTGATGCGCTTTGCCGGGAATTCAAATTGGCAGTTGGTCAGGGCGCTGCGTACCCTTTCCCTGCTTTCCTGCACGGCTTTTTCGGGAAGGCCGACAATAGTGAAAGCGGGTAAACCGTTGGAGAGGTGAACTTCGACAGTGATGGGCTGGGCCTGAATGCCGATATAGATACGTGTGCGGGTAATTGCTAAAGACATATATTGCCCTCCATGGCATGTATGATTTTGCAGAGTTATTATATCGAACTGAAAGATTGTTAACTAGCCTTCGATCTTGGCCAAAATAATAGATACTTCGTTTTTAAAAAACTAAAATTTAAAAAATTGATAAAATTTTGATGATTAATCAATGGTCGCGAATTGAATAAGTAAGTTTTTACTCAATCAGCTTCTTAAATTTAAAAGCAATATAAAATTCAGTATCTACGGGTAACTTACTAAATTGCGATTTGATCTGATCTGGTCTAGTCTTGATGCCCTTTAAGCCCAAGGGTTTATAATTAATTTGTTTATAAGAAAAATTTCATGTCGAAAAAAACCAAAGCCAGAAATATAAAGAAACAAAACAAAAGCAAGAAATCAAAGCAACATTCATTAAATTGTGTCACCTTTCTAAAAGAACTCCACTTAGCTGATAAATATCTTAAATCAAATAAGCATGAACAAGCGGCAAAAATTTACCAACAAATCTTGATTCGAGCACCTGACCACCTTTGTGCAAATTATTATCTGGGGGTTTTGTTACATACAGCAAATCAAAGTTATGCCGGAATACCGTACCTGAAAAAAGTGGTTGAATTGCAACCGGAGCATATTGGCGCTCAACTTGTTTTAAGTGATTTATATTTAAATACGGACCTTGTAGATGAGGCGAATGATTTACTTAGTAAACTCCTGGTGCAAAAACCCAGAAATGCGGAAGCACTTTTTAGACTGGGCAAGTTAAATCAGCAAAGAGGCAATTACCAGGAAGCGGAGCAGAATTTTCAACAGGCATTTAAACACGATCGAACCATGGTGATGGCATTGACTCATCATGCAAAGGTTTGTGCTGCATTGGGTAATACAGATAAGGCTTTAACCCTGTTTCGACGAGCCCGTGAAATCAGGCCCGCGGATGGCGAAGTGCACTACGGTTTGGCTTTATTAAATAAAGATGCAATTAATGCTGACGATATCGAATTGATGGAAAAAACCTATAACACCAAACAGCTTGGTTCCAGCGATAAAGCATATTTATGCCATGGGCTAGGTAAGGTGTATGACGATTTAAAACAATATGAAAAAGCCTTTGCGTATTTTGCTGAGGCAAATCGTGTAAAACGTGAAGCGTTTCCATTCACTTACGACATACGACATGATGTAGATTATTTTAATAAAATAAAACAGGTTTTTAATTCTGGATTTATCAACGCCATGAATCCGCTAGCAGATAATAACTTTACACCTGTCTTTATACTTGGAATGCCGCGCTCTGGAACAACCCTGGCTGAGCAGATACTGGCCAGCCATTCCGGGGTTTATGGTGCTGGCGAATTAGAGGAAATGAATAACCTGGTAAATGAAATTCAGGTTCGGACAGCAAGCCGGTTTCCAGATGCTTTAGAAAAGTTAGTGGAAAACGATTGGGAGGAGCTTGCAAATCAATACATTAATCGTGTTTCCCGAAGATCGACTGCTCGATATGTGACCGATAAAAGACCTTACAATTTTCGCTATATCGGGTTGATCGCAAAGCTCTTTCCAAACGCCAAAATTATTCATTGCCAGAGAAATCCGCTTGCAACCTGCTTATCAATATATCGATATCACTTTTCTTCGGCAGAACCCTATGCAACTGATCTGACTGATCTGGGTAAATATTATCTAATGTATGAAGACCTAATGGCCTTTTGGCAGCAAAATTTGCCCAACCGTATTCACAATCTGAAATATGAAGAACTGATTAATAATCCAGAACAAGAAATAGATAATTTACTTGAGTACTGTGGCTTGCCATTTGAAGAGAATTGTCTGGAGTATTTTAATAATAAACGTTCGGTTAATACGCCAAGTGCTTCCCAGGTTCGTCAGCCTATTTATAAAACTGCTATTGAACACTGGCAGCATTATGAAAATTACCTGCAACCTCTAAAAACTGCCCTGAATCTAGCCTAAGTTTTTCGAAGTATGGATTTCATAGATCCAGGAATCAGGTTAATCGCTTGAATATAGTCAGTGGCCTGCAGAAATGTCTAAAATTATCAAACCCGGTTATCCCAGGATCACTTCTTGATTGATTCCAGTTCAGCAACCTGTTTTTCCAATAATTCCAGTTTTGCTCTGGTTCGGGCCAGAACTTTTGCCTGAACATCAAATTCTTCGCGTGTTACCAGGTTCAGGTTTGAAAGACTGGCCTCTACTGCAGAGCGTATATTTTTCTTCAGATCGTCCTGCAATATCTGCAATCCGGAAGGCATCTGGCCAGCTATTCGCTGGGAAATATCATCAAAAATTTTTTTGTCAATCATGGGTGAACCTTAAGACAAATGAGTTGTGGATGTCCAGTTTGTTTAGCGCACCAATCTTGCGCACTATTATGATGCATAACAATAAAATACGCGACTTAATGGTGCGTTGTTATTGTGCAAACTGTATCGAAAAAACAACATAATTTTATAAATAACTGTTTTCAAATGATAAATGCAATTTGGCACTAGTTGTGCTTTACATGACTATCGCTTTTTCAAGGAAGTGTCACAAGCGTAACAAAATTAGGATTAACACTTTTAATTAACGTATATGAGTCATGGTGACTCGGGAGTTTTACAAATGAAAATGAAAAAAATCGCAGTTGCATGTAGCGCTGCAATGATGGGCCTTTCAACTTTAGGTATGTCTTCAGTGGCTTCAGCTGATAGCCATGGAAACATGGGATTATCTTTTTCTGCCAACGTGGCCATGGTTACTGATTATGTATTCCGTGGTATATCTTTCTCTAATAACGAAGCGGCTGTTCAAGGCGGTTTTGATGCAGAGCACACCAGTGGTGTTTATGCGGGTATTTGGGGTTCCAGTATTAATGGTTATGGTGGAACTGAAATCGATTACTACATTGGCTGGGCGGGTGATGTTGGTCCAGTTGGGCTTGACCTCGGTGTCACCGAATATACTGCTCCAGGCAACTCCAGCTTTGACGGAACTGAGTTCTTCATTGGTGCTTCAAAAGATTTAGGCCCAGTCAGCGTTGCGCTCTATTACTACGATGCCGACGATTATGATGGTCAGCAGACTTGGGAACTCTCTGGTGAAGTGCCAGTGGGCATGTTTACGTTATCTGCTGCCTGGGGTACTCAAGATTATGACGAGACTCCTGTAACTGGTTTGACTGACTACGATTACTGGGGTGTTGGTGCTTCGACTGAACTCGGTGGCTTCGGATTTGCGCTTAATTATT
>JABDQZ010000372.1 GCA_013041975.1 Gammaproteobacteria bacterium | reverse complement strand
ATTATTGGCTTACCCATCGATAAAGCACCCGAAACTGAAGCCAGCTTTGGAACAGCGATGATCGCAGGCAATCTATTGCACTAACAATTTTCCGGCTTTTATTGCATAAGGAGAGTCAGGTGAGTTGGTGATAATTCGCTTTAGCGTATTCCTCGCTTCTTCTCTTCTGTCCAGTTTAAGCAAGGCGACTGCAACATGGTAGGCAATTTCAGGATGAGACGGACTTAACAGTAAGGCCTCTTGGAGAATGGCCAGTGCGCGTGCATGTTTCCCACTTTCAAACAGGAGCCAGCCATAGGTATCAATAATTTCAGGTCGGTTTCTGGCTTTTTCATAGGCTTTTTTGGCAAGATTGAAAGCCCGGCCATCACCGGATTCATGATAAAGCCATGCCAGATTATTCATCACTACCGCATTGTCTGAACGCACTTTTAAAGCCTTCTCATATACCTCGATCGCTTTTCTGTTTTGTCCATTTTGTTGCAGTGATACTGCCAGCATGATCTGGGTATCAACATCTTCTGGATGATTAGCCACCCATTCCCTCAATAACTTGTCTGCTTTATTGACATTGCCCAGGGCTTTGTAAAAAGAGGCCAGACGAATAAGCCGTTGACGTGTTGGCTGTTGGGTATAAGCCTTTTCGAAAAATACCAATGCATCATTATTTTGACCATTTCCCTGGAAAGCCAAAGCCCTTAAATCATAGATGACTACCAGTTTATGACCTGCTTGCAGTAATGATTCTGTTATTTCCAGCACATGAGAATGTTTATTCTCCTTCAAGATTACTTCGCCCAGCGCAATCCAGAGCATGGGCTGCTGATATTGAGCGTCTCCTTTGCTTGCTGTGATGAAATGCCGCCTGGCTTCTGCAAGTCGGTTGGCCCGAAGATAGGCTCGACCAAGCATAAAGTTTGCTTGCAGGTTTTGCGGTGCAACAGCAACCAGTTGTTCAAATGTGGAAATCGCCTTTGCGTTTCTGCCGGCATCAAACTGGGCTATACCCTTTAGCCTTAAAACAACAGGAGCTGCCGCCAATTTTTCAGGAATATCCGCAAGCATTGATAGTGCCTGTAATGGCTGATTTTTTCTCAGGTAAAATTCAGCCAGATTAGTAATGGCAATGGTATTAGCGGGTTGTAATTCACGAACTTTTTTCAGGTAATTGATTCTCTGATCTGAATGACCTTTTTTCGCTGCCAGCTCTGCTAAAGTAAGCAAGGCCGTAATGTTATTACTATTGATTCTAAGTACATCATTAAAAAGTTTTTCCGCTTTATTTTGCTCACCTGAAAGTAGTGCATTTTTAGCGCGGTTCACTGCTGCCATTTCGAACTTTGAATCTTTTCTCAGCGCACTGAAAAAAGCCTCATCGGCCAGCTGGTATTTGCCAGCCGACATATAGGCAAGTCCTGTCAGGTTATAGGGGAGCGGACTGTTGCTGTATTTAGCCTGCATGTCTTTGCCAACCGCAATCGCTTTTGCAGATTTACCGGCTTTCAGATAAGACAGCATCAGCAAGGTATCGGCCTGGATTTTCTCTTCACCCAGATTAACTGCAGACTCGAGCTCAGAAATAGCCTTGTTCGTATCTCCCTCTGCCAGCAAACCAAAAGCGAGTTGAACTTTAAAGTCTGGTTGTTCCGGGGCAATCTCTACCGCACGAGTAAACATGGCCTGAGCCTTGTTATTATTTTTTGTCTGCAGATATACTGCGCCCAACAGGGAATATACCTGGGCATCAGGATGCTCTGAAGCTGCCAGTAGCTGGCTCAACAGTTTTTCTGCTTTATTAGGTTTACGTAGTTTCAGATAAGTTGCTGATAGCAGTTTAACGATACTGGGGTTGTACCTGAAAACCCGATAGACCCGGGATAAATGATCCTCAGCCAATTGCCAGTTTTGACGGTGATAATAAATAACGCCAGACAGCAGATGCGTCTGCGGGTGATCCGGTACATTGATTAACACTTTCTGCAAATGCTTTTCTGCTCTGTCAAGGTCGTTCTTCAAATACCAGGACAGGCCTCGCAAATATTCAACAATCGGGCTTTTTTGCAAGCGTTCGGGAAAGTTATTGAGCGCTGCCAATACGGCTTCAGGTTTTCTTCTTGAAACATTTAACAATGCCATAGCCAAGTTCGCCTGGTTATGATCAGGTTTTACTTTCAGGATACTGACATAGTCTTTTTCTGCCGCATCAAGTTTGCCTGTTTGACGTAACAGACCTGCCCTAAAGAGTAGTACCTGAAGATTTTTTACATCATGATTTAAATACTGTGAAAGCAACTTTATAGCTGCATCATGATCACTGTTGACGACATGATAAGTAGCCATACCCAGCACGGCACGAATATTGTTTTTTTCGAGCTCACCTGCTTTGACAAAAAGCTGACGAGCTTCATCATTTTTCTTTTGTGACAGTTTGACGAAACCTTCGTAGGCATAAAAAGTTGCCTGAATCTCTGGTATTTCTGTTTTATGTTGATTGAGGTACTTTGTGATCTTGTCGTACTTGCCCTGAGTGATATAAATACCCAGAAGCCGTTCAGCCACCGCTTCAAGTGGTGCACCCAAACGCTGAGCTAATAGCAGTTCTTTTTCGGCAGAAACAAGGTCTCCTGTCTCCAGATAGATAGCCCCCAGTTGAAGCCTAGCTTCCAGATGACTGGGGTCTTCCAAAAGCAGGTTTTTTAGTTCATTGACTGATTGAGAGGGTTTATTGACAACAGTATCTGCATTGGCAACCAGAGGCTGCAGCATCAGGCATATGATTGAAACAAGCTGCAACAGATGCATCTGTTTTAATCCTTGTCAGCGACATCCATGTTGAATTTTTTCAATAAATTGTAAAGCGTTGGCCTTGTAATACCCAGTAAATCAGCAGTCTTAGAAATATTTCCCTCTGTTTGAGACATGGCTCTTTGTACCGCTCTCAATTCAGCCGCGTCACGTACTTCGCGCAAATTAAACGGCTCGCTTTCGCTGGTGTCGACTTCTTCGAACTCCATGTCTTCATCATTCACCAACTGAGTATCAGCCATGATGACGGCCCGTTTTACACGGTTTTCAAGTTCACGTACGTTTCCAGGCCAATTATAGGACTCGATACCCTGAATAGCCTGGGGAGTAAAACCTTTCACATTGAATTTTAATTGCTTGGAAAACTTTTCCAGGAAAGCCTTGGCAAGCACAACTGCATCACCAAGACGCTCTCTGAGTGGAGGAACCTTGATAGTTGCCTCATTAATCCGGTAGTAAAGATCCTCCCTGAAATCGCCATCAGCTATCAGTTTTTTTAGATCTCTGTGGGTGGCACAGACCACCCGGATATCAACAGGTATTTCATGACGGCCTCCTACTCTCTCGATAACGCGTTCCTGTAGAAAGCGTAACAACTTGGCTTGTAACGCCAAAGGCAGGTCTCCGACCTCATCCAGGAAAAGTATACCGCCGTCGGCAACTTCAATTTTACCCGGTGTCGTTTTATTAGCTCCCGTGAAAGCGCCTTTTTCGTAACCGAATAATTCGCTTTCCAGTAAATTTTCAGGAATGGCAGCACAATTGATAGCTACCAGGCGCTTTTCCGAACGGTCACTCAGTTTATGCAAGGCCTTGACCAGAACCTCCTTGCCGGTACCACTCTCACCAAGGATCAGGGTTGAGACATCGGTGGGAGCCAGCTTTTCAATGGTTCTACTGACTTTATGCATTTCAGGGCTGGCAGCAATAAGACCATCAAGCGGTGATTGAACCGAGGCTTCCAGGCGCCGGTTTTCCGCCTCAAGTGCATGAACTCTGGCGGCTCGCTCAACGACGATATTCAGCAGTTGCGGATCAATCGGTTTTTCATAAAAATCGAATGCACCCATACCAATAGCTTGTACTGCATTGTTTTTATCATCATGGCCGGTGACAACAATGACCTTTGTTTCAGGGCTTAACTGAAGAATCTCCTGAAGAATGGCAAATCCCTCGGTCACTCCTCCCGGGTCAGGCGGTAAGCCCAGGTCAAGCGTAACAACAGCGGGCTCATAACGTCGCAAGGCTGCTATAGCCTCCTCCCGGTTTTCAGCGGTAACGACTTCGAAATTTTCAAAACCCCAGCGCAGTTGTGCCTGCAGACCAGCGTCATCTTCAACAACCAACAGATTATGTTTGGAATTAGCCAAGCTCTTCACCATGACGAAATTGTGCACTATCAAGCGGTATTCTGATGACGAAATCAGTTCCTTTTCCTAGCTCACTTTGAACTTGAATTTCACCATTCATACTTTGTATAAACTCCCTGCTTTCATAGGCCCCAATCCCCATTCCTGTCAGCCCTTTCGTAGTATCAAATGGCTTAAACAGACGCTTTTGAATAAATGATTCATCCATACCTGAACCATTGTCACGTACTGTTAACTGCAGGTAATTATTAGATTCTTCGATCAGCACATCAATTGAACCATTATCAGGTGTAGCATCCTGAGCATTTTGGATAATATGGCCGATAATAGCAGAAAGACGCTCAGTCTCGGCTTTTAATGGAACGCTATTTGTTAATAAATTCAGCAATCTTGGCTTTGGCAACTGGCGTTGCTTTTCGTTAATCACTTCTTTTACAACACTGACAATATCAACAGCCTGTCGTTTCTCGTTCATACCCGCAGATTTCAATTGCAGCATCAGACGATTCATCTTGCCAACCGAATTTTCGATAGTGACTATAACATCATCAACGAAGGCTGGATTATGTTTATGGCGTGCAGCATTGCTGGTAACAAGCGACAATTGTGCTATCAGGTTCTTCAGATCATGTATCACAAAAGCAGATAAACGGTTAAACCCTTCAAATTGCTGGGCTTCAGCCAGAGCATTTGCAGCCTCTTCCAGCACCATATAG
>JABDQZ010000367.1 GCA_013041975.1 Gammaproteobacteria bacterium | reverse complement strand
TTTCCTTTTCCTTTTCGGTGCGACCTTGCGTTTTGTGGTGCTTGGTCTGGCAGCTTTTTTCTTCGCTACCTTCTTTTTAGCGGCTTTCTTTTTGGAAGCTTTTTTCTTCGCTACCTTCTTTTTAGCGGCTTTCTTTTTGGCAGCCTTTTTCTTTGCTACCTTCTTTTTAGCCACTTTCTTTTTAGCGACTTTTTTCTTAGCAACCTTTTTCTTGGCTACTTTTTTCTTTGCTGCTACTTTCTTTTTAGCAGCGACCTTCTTTTTAGCGACCTTCTTCTTGGTTGCCTTTTTCTTAATTGCCATATCTTCCCTCCAGAAGCAGCTACGTAAAACTCATAAAAAGTATAATCCAGTATTAGATAAATACTAGGTTATTGATGTTAAAAACTTTAACTTTTTTTATTAACGACTTATGAGTAAAAAGCTTTAGTAAATTTCATCACTTTTTTTTCAGTTATAACACCATCAAGTCTTATATCCCAAGGCTGATGTTTTATATTCATGCATCGTTGCAAGTCATGTGCAAGACCAATCAATAAAGGTAAACGTTTATTACTATAGCGTCTGGTGAAAGAAAAGGTTCTATCATAAAAACCACCACCCATTCCTATACGATTACCTTTGTTATCAAAGCCAACCAGAGGCATAAGAACAACATCAAGAAATGAAGGCATTATTGGTTTGCCAATAATGGGTGGCTCAGCAATATCGAAACGATTGTTTATCAATTGAGTGTCAGCTTTATAAGGGTAAAACCATAGCTGGTTTTTTGAGTAGGGATAGAGAACAGGTAAAAACACTCGCTTTTTCATTTTCAACAGGGTTTTGATAATGAGATCGGTGTGTAACTCACCATCGTCGTGAAGATATACGGCAAAACGTTTATGGCGTTTAAACAGACCAGATTGTTTAAGGTGTCTAAGAACAGATAACTGATGTACGCGCTGCCTGTTGGAAGAAAGTACGCGTCGTTGTTGACGAATGGTGGTTCTGATTTGCCTGGTATTCATTTGAGGAAGAGCGCTCCCCACTTGTATCGTTATTGATCTTTGTTCTTGAACCAAAAGGTTCAAGTGGGAACAACAATGTCACTATAAGGCTTTCCACTACGAGGTGGACATGCACACAAGTGGGCATTTTATGCTCCCAGGGTAGTGATTAGGCTCAAGAAAATACCCGATCAACTCTCGAGTACAGCAGGGAGCGCCTTATTACAGGCTAAACCTATTTGAATTAAAGTTCCAGCTGATTTGTTTGATTTAAAGCAATTTCAACTTTATCTCGAAGGCTTTTGATACGTTTGCTCACAATATCCGAAATAGCTTCGCTATCGGATGTCTTGTGAAGCAATTCGTGCGTTATGTTCAGGGCAGCCATAACCGCAATGCGGTCTGCTCCGATGACATTACCCTTGTCGCGGATGAGTTTCATCTGGTCACTCAGGTATTGTGCCGATGATTTAAGGCCGGAAACCTCGTCCGGTTCGCAGGCAATGCGATATTCTTTATCAAGAATTTTTACAATGGTAGGCTGGGCTTTGAGTTTTGCCATAGTATTTCCGAAACGGTTCTTGATCAGGTCTCAATCGATTTAAGCCGGGCAATCATGGCTTCTATACGGTTTTTGGCCAGTTCTGTTTTTTCAACCAGGGCCGCACGTTCGGAAACAAGTGATTCCTGATTGACTTTCAGGCTCTTGTTTTCTTCTTTTAAAAACTCGCAGGCTTTAATCAATTCTTCGACTCTGACTTCAAGTGCTTTGAGATCGACTTCCACTGTGGTTGATTGTTCTTTTTGTGTCATGGCAGTGACTATAAAATGCTGTAATTGTGGGGTCAATCAGCTAATTAACTCATTTGCGGATAATAGTTACATGCTATCATGAATTTTGTCTAAAAAAGGAAAAAATACCTGAAAATGACGGAAAACGAAGAGCATAGCGATGCGTATCAGGAATTGCAGCACAAGCTGACGACAGCAAATGCCAGTGCCGATGCTGCAGAAGTGCATGGCGTGATCTGTGGTGTTATTTCATCGAACCAGGAGTTACCCGTCTACTGGTTTGGAGAATTGTTTGATCAGGCAGAAGAGGGTGATCTGCTGGTTGCTGATTGCAGAAGTGAAGTAGAAGGGCTCTACACCAATACTATCAGACAGATTGAGGATGCCGGGTTGGGTATGCAGTTGCTGTTGCCCGATGATGAAAACAGTCTGGCAACAAGAGCACAAGCTGTTTCGCAATGGTGCCAGGGATTTCTCTATGGTATGGGCTTAAGTGGCGATGCGTTTGAGCAACAGCTTTCAGATGAAGCCAAAGAAGCGCTTGAAGATATTGCCAGTTTCACCCGTATGGATGTTGGTGGCATCGAAGAATCCGAAGAGGAAGAAGATGCGCTAGTTGAGATTACCGAATTTATATGGGTTGCTTCCATGCTGATTCGTGAAACATTGTTGACCAACCCTGTTGAGGACAACCAGGAAAGCACGAATGAATATCACTGAATTCAAACGACGTAGAAAACAGTTGATGCGTACGATGGATAAAAACTCCATTGCCATATTGCCGACTGCACCTGAGTCAGTGAGAAATCGTGATGTCCATTATCCGTTTCGACCGGATAGTGATTTTTACTATCTGACAGGTTTTGACGAGCCTGAAGCTGTTGCGGTTTTGATTCCCGGTCGCAAACATGCCGAATACATTCTGTTTTGCCGCGCAAAAGATGAAACCAAAGCGATGTGGGATGGGCCGATGGCTGGTCAGGAAGGCGCAGTAGAAGATTACGGTGCAGATGATTCGTTTCCGATTTCCGATCTTGATGAAATTCTTCCTCGTATGCTGGAAGAGAAAAGTCGAATTTTCTATGCCATGGGTTGTAACAGTGATCTGGATCATCGTCTGTCAGAATGGATTACAAAAATAAAGAGCAAGGCCAGGTCCGGTATGCAAAGCCCGATGGAAATTGTCGAGCTGGATCACTATCTTCACGATATGCGCCTCTACAAAAGTCGCTCTGAAATCAGCACCATGCGCAAGGCGGCAAATATTTCGGCTACCGCCCACAAGAAAGTAATGCGTAAATGCCAGCCTGGCATGATGGAATATCAGCTGGAAAGTGAATTCAGGCACAGTTGTGCAATAAAAGGCGCAAGACAACAGGCTTATACTTCCATCGTTGGTGGCGGCAACAATTCCTGTGTGCTGCATTACATTGAAAACAATAATGAGCTAAAAGATGGTGATATGTTATTGATCGATGCTGGTTGTGAACTCGATTATTATGCTTCCGATATCACACGCACTTATCCGGTAAATGGTAAATTCAGCAAAGCCCAGGCTGAACTTTATCAACTGGTTCTCGATGCACAACTTGCTGCGATTGAACAGGTCAAGCCTGGTAATCACTGGAACCAGCCACATGATGCGGCGGTTAAAACGATTGCCAAAGGACTTCTCAAGCTGGGTATTCTGAAAGGCACGCTGCCCAATGCACTGAAGAAAGAGACTTATCGTAAATATTATATGCACCGAACCGGTCATTGGCTGGGTATGGATGTGCATGATGTGGGTGATTACAAGGTAGATGGTCAATGGCGGGAACTTGAACCAGGAATGGCACTCACAGTAGAACCGGGGTTGTATATCCCCAAAGGAACAAGAGGTGTACCTCGAAAGTATCAGGGTATAGGCATTCGAATTGAAGATGATGTTGTTGTTACTAAAGAGGGTTATGACATCCTCAGCAAACAGGTTCCGAAAACCATCGAAGAAATTGAAAGTCAGATGCAGACGAAATGAATCAGTTAGAAAATCAGAACAGTTATGATGTCATCATTGTGGGTGGCGGCATGGTGGGTGCCAGTCTGGCGCACGCCTTGTCTGGTCATGGACTGTCGATTGCCGTTATCGAGTCTTATTCTTTAAATACAACCTCCCAGCCAAGTTATGATGATCGTGCCATTGCATTATCGTATGGTTCAAAACGTATTCTTGATGCCTTGGGTTTATGGTCAAAGCTGGCATCTTCAGCCGAAGCGATTGACAAAATTCATGTTTCTGAACAGGGTCAGTTCGGGTTTGCGCGCCTGGATCATCATGAAGAAGGTGTTGAAGCTCTGGGGTATGTTGTTACCGCACGAGATCTCGGTTCTGTATTACTGCCGACCCTGACTGAGGTCGATGATGTTTCCCTGTTATGCCCGGCAACACTGGAAGATTTCAGTCTGCAAGATAATAAAGTCACGGCCAATGTGTTGATTGCTGGAAAACCATCAACACTGCAGGCAAAACTGCTGGTGGCGGCGGATGGTGGTCAGTCGAGCGTGCGTGAACAGCTCGGTATCAAGGTGAGTGAATCTGATTACGGACAGTCGGCTATCGTTTCCAATGT
The DNA here is from genome assembly GCA_013041975.1 of Gammaproteobacteria bacterium. Taxonomy (GTDB): domain Bacteria; phylum Pseudomonadota; class Gammaproteobacteria; order Chromatiales; family Chromatiaceae; genus JABDQZ01. The sequence continues at coordinate 16,022 of JABDQZ010000367.1, read as the reverse complement.
ATCCAGCCAACAGCCTCATAACAATATTGCTTATGAACGTTTTACAACCACTGGCCCTGTGGCGTTATTGCCCATGACAGAAAATCGCAGTGCGCTGGTTTACACGGTAAAAAATGAAGATCAGCAGGCTGTAATGGCATTGTCTGATGATGAATTTCTGCAACAATTGCAACATCGATTCGGCTATCGCCTGGGTAAATTTACACGTATGGGTAAGCGTTTTGTCTATGAGCTCAAACTTAAACAGGTAGACGAACATATTCGTCATCGAGTGGCACTGATTGGTAATGCCGCGCATACCGTGCATCCGGTTGCGGGGCAGGGTTTCAATCTCGGCATCAGAGATGTTGCCGCTCTTGCTGAAGTGATTGTAGAGGCTGATCAGAGGCAAGCTGATATCGGCCAGCTTTCGGTTTTGTCAGAATATGAAAACTGGCGCAAGAAGGATCATCGCAATGTTATGACAGCAACCGACTCCATGGTAAAGCTGTTTGAACATCCTCTTGCAGTCGTCAAGATGGCGCGAAATGCCGGTATTCTTGCGGTTGATATGTTACCAGGCACCAGGCATCTAATCAGTCGTTTCGCCATGGGTCTGACTGGCAAACAACCGAAACTTTCCCGGGGAATCACACTTGACTGAGTCAAACCATGATCAGGCTGAAGCCAATTGTGATGTGATCGTTATTGGTGCCGGCATGGTTGGTGCGACAGCGGCGCTGGGCTGTGCAAACCAGGGGCTGCAGGTCATTCTGATTGAGGCGTTTCAGCCAGATACAACATTTAATCGGGAATTTATTAACAACCGTGTCTCTGCGTTAACCCGGGCATCAGAAAATCTGCTGGTAGAACTGGGTGTCTGGTCGGATATGAAAGGCATGCGGATAGAGCCATACACTGATATGCATGTATGGGATGCGTCTGGCAACGGCTCCATCCATTTTGATGCCGCAGAAATAGCTGAGCCTTCATTAGGGCATATTGTAGAAAATCATGTCACACAACTGGCTTTGTGGAAACGCCTGGAAAGTCATGACAATGTTTCCCTTATCTGTCCTGACAGGGTTGTTGGTGTTTCTCGTGAAAGCAATGGCAGTAAAGTACAGCTTGAAAGCGGTTTAATGGTAAATGGTTCGCTGGTGGTTGTTGCTGATGGAAAAAAATCCGCTGTTCGCGATATGCTCGGTATTGAAACGAGCGGTTGGCTCTATGACCAGCACGCTCTGGTCGCTACCATTACCACAGAAAAGGGTCATCAACACACCGCCTGGCAGCGCTTCATGGAAAAAGGGCCTTTGGCTTTTCTGCCTTTAGGCCATAACGCTGACAAATCCTGTTCCATTGTCTGGTCAACTTCTCCCGAACAGGCTGAACAGTTAATGGCCCTTGAAGAACAGGCGTTTTGCGAAGCGCTCACTGAAGCGAGTGAAGCCGTGCTGGGCAAGGTGACTAACGTAAAAGACCGGGGTGTTTTTCCACTGGAGTTAAAGCATGCCAAAACCTATATTCGTGAAGGATTTGTGCTGGTAGGAGATGCCGCCCATGCGATTCATCCGTTGGCGGGGCAGGGTGTTAATCTGGGTTTTCTTGACGTGATTGCATTGCTTGAAGTGATTTCAAACGCCACCGGGCAACAGCGTGATATTGGTGGTATGCATACCTTGAGAAAATTCGAACGTGAGCGTAAGGCTTCCAACGTCACCATGCTGGCGGCGATGGATGGTTTCAAACGTCTGTTCAGCAATGACATCATGGCGCTTTCCAAAATGCGTAATGCCGGTTTGTCGATAGTTGACAATCTCGGCCCGCTTAAACAGTTCTTTGTGCGCTACGCCATGGGGCTGGATTAGTATTTCATTCGCCCTGAAGATTCTTGCTTTAAATTACTGTATCTATATTGACAGTCATTTTTTTATAAATATAATTACGAATCATTCTCATTTACATTTAATTTAGGTGCTGTGATGCGTTCTGTTATTTTTTCTGTACTGTTCTCATTGACCGGTCTGCCGCTGGCAAGTCTGGCTGCTGATGAAGTGGTCGTTTATTCGGCTCGAAAAGAGCACTTGATCAAGCCGTTGTTCGAGGCTTTTGAAAAAGATACCGGTATCCAGGTTAAATACATTACCGATAAGGCAGGGCCTTTGCTTCAGCGTCTCAAGGCAGAAGGGAAACGTTCTCCTGCTGATATGCTAATGACGGTCGATGCGGGTAATCTGTGGCATGCTGCTGAAACCGGTGTGCTGGCCCCGACTCAATCCGACATTCTGGAGAGGGCTGTTCCTGCTTATCTGAAAGATCCACAAAATCGCTGGTTTGGTATTACGGTACGAGCAAGAACCATTGTCTATAACAAGGACAGGGTCGAGCCAGAGGAACTGTCGACCTATGAAGCGCTGGCTGATGAAAAATGGAAAGGACGCTTGTGTCTGCGCACATCGAAAAAGGTTTATAACCAGTCGCTGGTAGCGATGATGATTAGCCGCCATGGTGAGCAGCAAGCAGCAGAGATTGTATCCGGCTGGGTAAACAATCTTGCTTTGCCTCCTTTTTCCAATGATACTAAAACCATGCAGGCTGTTTCTTCAGGACAGTGTGATATAGCCATAGTGAACACTTACTACTTCGGCCGTCTCGAAAAGAAAGATCCACAAATCAATCTGGCACTTTTCTGGCCAAACCAGCGATCTTCAGGGGTTCATGTCAATGTATCGGGTGCCGGTATTACCCAACATGCAAAACACAAAAAAGAAGCCCGACAGCTGCTTGAGTGGCTGGTCTCTGACAAGGCACAGTCGATGCTGGCTGGCCTGAATATGGAATACCCGGTGAATTCCAATGTAGCCATTCCATCACAGGTTAAAAACTGGGGTGTGTTCAAAGCTGATGATATTAATCTGTCGGAAGCTGGTCGTTTGCAGTCCAGCGCCGTGAAGTTAATGGATAAAAGTGGTTATCGATAAAGCTCAACCCCTGCTCTCCGGGCATACCGGAGGCCGATGGCAACTGGCCAGCATGATGCTGGCTTTTGTCGTCTTCATGCCATTGCTGGTGCTGGCGTTTTCCTGGTTGTCCTTTGACGGGGAAATCTGGCTGCACCTTTCTGAAACACTGTTGCCGAATGTCATATTGAATACCGTCGTGTTAATACTGGGAGTATCGGTCGGAGTTCTGGTGGTTGGTATCAGTCTGGCATGGCTAACCAGTATGTGTGAGTTTCCCGGCAGACGCTTTTTTGACTGGGCTTTGATGCTGCCATTCGCCATGCCGACTTACGTACTGGCATTTGTGTTTCTGGGGATTTTTGATTTTTCCGGGCCGGTACAGGCTGCCATACGAAACGTTTTTGATTTACCCGGAAACTGGTTTTTCGAAGTTCGCCATGCGACCGGCGTTATCATCGTTATGACACTGGTGCTCTATCCTTATGTCTACATGCTGGCAAGGGTGGCTTTCCTGAGTCAGGGGCAGGCAGTATTTGACGCAGGCCGCAGTCTCGGGCTTTCGCCTTTCCAGGCGTTTGCGAAGGTGGCTTTACCGATGGCGCGTCCCGGGATCATCGCCGGTCTAAGCCTGGCATTGATGGAGGCGCTGGCTGACTTTGGTGCAGTAGCTGTATTCAACTACGATACCTTTACCACGGCAATTTACAAAGCCTGGTTCGGCTTTTTCAATCTGCATCTGGCAGCGCAGCTGGCGACCCTGTTACTGATACTCGTTGTCGTTGCGCTCACAGTTGAACGCAAGCTGCGTGGGCGTTCCCGCTATGATGAAAATCGTACAAGACAATGGCGACGAATAGCGTTGAAGGGCAGCCGAAAATGGCTGGCTGCGGGCTATGCGACCCTGGTATTTGCAATGGCCTTTTTTGTACCATTGTTACAACTCATTAGCTGGGCATGGGGGTCACGGGTAGATTTTGATGAAACATACCGGCAGTTGCTCGGCCATACTTTCATGCTGGGTGTGATAGCTGCGCTTCTGACGGTGACTGGTGCATTCATACTGGCTTACAACCGCAGGATTCATCAAAACCGGACTTCGGCAATTGCGGTTCGAATTGGTACATTGGGGTATGCCCTGCCGGGGTCGGTACTCGCCGTTGGCGTAATGATTTCACTGGTTTGGCTCGACCAGAGAGTAGCGGATTTTGCCGAAGCCATGCTCGGACTCGAGCCCGAATTATTGTTGAGCGGCAGCGTGTTTGCCTTGCTAATCGCTTATTTTGCACGTTTTCAGGCAGTTGCTTTTGGTCCGGTAGAAAGTGCCCTGGAACGTATTCGGCCATCTATAAGGGATGCATCACGAAGTTTGGGCGCAACAAACTGGGAAACCATTCGTTTGATTTATCTGCCCATGCTCAAGCCGGGAATGTTGACAGCGACACTGCTGGTGCTGGTCGATACCATGAAAGAAATGCCTGCTACATTACTGCTTCGACCTTTCGGATGGGATACGCTTGCAGTAAGAATTTATGAAATGACTTCTGAAGGTGAATGGGAGCGTGCGGCGCTTCCTGCCGTGGCCCTGGTATTGCTTGGCCTGATTCCTGTATCAATTCTGGTAAGGAAATCCGCAGTTCATTGATGCGTAGTCGTATTCTGAATATCTCATGTTTTTCGTATGTGTTGTACGTCAAAAATTATGAGAAACTTCACACATCAAAATGCTATAGAGATTATCCCAATGAAAAAAACCGTCCTGAATCAGGCTCATCGTGACCTTAAGGCCCGCATGGTGCCATTTGGTGAATGGGATATGCCAGTTAACTATGGATCACAAATCGAAGAGCATCACGCCGTTCGAAAAGATGCAGGAATGTTTGATGTCTCGCATATGCAGGCCGTGGATCTGACGGGAGACAGGGTTCGTGATCTCCTACGGTACCTACTGGCTAATGACGTTGCAAAATTGAAAAACCAGGGCAAGGCTCTGTATAGTTGCATGCTTAATCAACAGGGTGGAGTGATTGATGACCTGATTGTCTATTTCATGCAGGAAAACTGGTTCCGCCTGGTTGTGAATGCGGGTACTGCAGAAAAGGATATCCAGTGGTTTCAACAACATGCGCCTGATTACGGCGTATCTGTAAAAGTGCGTGATGACCTGGCGATGATCGCTGTTCAGGGGCCAAATGCTCGTGAAAAAGCCATTCCCGAGATAGCAATATTTGCCGGGGCCACATTGTCCGCGCAGGCAGCAGCTTTGAAGCCATTTCATGCTGCTGTCGGCGATAGCTGGTTTGTTGGCCGTACCGGCTATACCGGCGAAGACGGTTTTGAGGTATTAATGCCACAGGATAAGGCTGTACCATTCTGGAATGCTTTGAATAAGGCAGGTGTCAGGCCATGTGGTTTAGGGGCCAGAGATACCTTGAGGCTGGAAGCCGGTATGAATTTGTATGGCTCCGATATGGACGAGCAAACCTCTCCGTTGGAAGCCGGACTTGGCTGGACACTGGCTTTTGATCCCGAAGATCGGGATTTTGTTGGAAAACAAGCGCTTGAGACCCGTAAAACCGAAGGTCATTTGCAAAAGTTTACCGGAATTATCCTGGAAGGCCGGGGTGTTTTACGTGATCATCAGAAGCTGTTTGACGGTGAAACAGAAGTGGGTGAAATCACATCAGGCGGTTTTTCTCCCACGCTTGAAAAGGCGATAGCCTTTGCCCGTCTCAGCGCAGATGCCGGTGAAACATTGCATGTTGATATGCGCGGGAAAAAATTACCAGTCAAAAGAGTCAAGTTACCATTTGCACGCGCGGGTAAAGCCTGTTATTAATTCAGAATTTACCGAGCATTGAAACCAGAATAGAGAGAGAAACATGAGTTACATTCCTTCCGATTTATTATTTACCAGTTCGCACGAATGGGTCAGAGATGAAGGCGACGATACTGTAACCATAGGCATTACAGATCATGCCCAGGAACTGCTCGGTGATCTGGTGTTTATTGAGTTGCCGGAAGTGGGCGACACGATTGAAGCGGGTGGCGAGGCAGGCGTGGTGGAGTCAGTAAAAGCCGCTTCGGATATTTTCAGCCCGGTCAGTGGAGAAGTTATTGAAATCAACGAAGACCTGGTAGATAGCCCTGAACTGGTCAACGAACAGGCCTATGACAATGGCTGGATCTATAAAATCAAGCTGAATGATCCTTCCGAAATTGATGGCCTGCTCAACCCGGAAGCCTATACCGAAGTTGTAGAAGCTGACGAGCATTAACAGATAATCAATGTGTTGCCCAATTGTGGGTGGCACGGTTTTCCTGTCCGTACCATTACGACAGCGACCTGAAGCGGAGCGGTAGCGAGCCATGCCATTTATTCCCCATACCGAAGAAGAAGTCCGTCAAATGCTGGACGCCATTGGCGCCAACAGTATTGAAGATTTGTTCGATGAAATTCCTGCGGATTTGAGAAGTTTCAGTCTTGATAAGATTCCCGAAGGACTGCCGGAGATGGAAGTTGCCCACTTGATGCATGAGCGTGCCCGCAAGGACAGTAATGTGCATTGCTTTATAGGTGCCGGCGCTTACGACCATCATATTCCATCAGCCGTTTGGGAAATTGCAACACGAGGCGAATTTTACAGCGCCTATACTCCATACCAGGCAGAAGCCAGCCAGGGCACCCTGCAATTGCTGTATGAATACCAGTCCATGATGTCCGCATTGATGGATATGGATGTTTCCAATGCCTCCCTGTATGACGGTGCTTCAGCATTGGGTGAAGCTATCCTGATGGCGATACGTGCCCACAGAAAATCCAAATCTAAAAAAATTCTGGTGCCCAAAAGTCTGCATCCAGCCTACCGCCAGGCTGCCAATGCAATTGTCAAAAACCAGGATATCGAATTGATAGAAATTCCGTTTGAAAGTGCCACGGGTAAAACCAGCCTGGCTGCCTTAAGTGAATATGCAGGCACGGATATTACCGCCCTGGTTATCGGTCAACCGAATTTCTTTGGCGTGCTTGAAGATGTCGATGGTTTGACCCGATGGGCTGAAGAAAATAACACCATGACCATCGCCGTGGTGAATCCTTTAGCCATGTCCGTACTCAAGCCACCCGGCCAATGGGGTGATAATGGAGCGGATATTGCCTGTGGTGAAGGGCAGCCACTGGGGATACCCCTGTCTTCCGGTGGGCCTTATTTTGGCTTCATGTGCGCCACCCAGAAAATTGTGCGGCAGATGCCGGGTCGTATCATAGGACGCACTGTTGATCTGGATGGAAAACCGGGTTTTTCATTAACGCTGCAGGCGCGAGAGCAACATATCCGCCGCTCCAAGGCGACATCAAATATCTGTACCAACCAGGGGCTAATGGTGACAGCCGCAACCATTCATATGTCGTTGCTGGGAGCAGAAGGGCTTGCCAGGGCCGCTGCCGGTTCTCATGACAAACATCGTAAACTGGTTTCCGGTTTATCGGCTATTGAAGGTGTTGAAGTGAAATTTGACAGTCCGGTTTTTAATGAGGCAGTCATCAGTTTGCCGGTTGACAACGCCACAGTGCTTGAAGCGTTGGCTGCAGATAATGTGTTGGCAGGCTTTGACCTGAAGAAAGATTATCCGGAACTGGGAAATGCGTTACTGGTCTGTGCGACAGAAAAACACAGCGCTGCATCCATTGACTTATTTATCGAAAAACTGGGTGCTTTGCTTGCTTCCTGAAACTGATATAGCCTGAATATTACCGAGAATAATTATGCTGATTTTCGAACAATCCTCAAAAGGCCGTGTAGCACATGCACAGTCTCCGGCAACGAAGGCCTCACTGGATGATTTGCCTGCGGATATGCTACGTGAAACACCTCCGCTGATGCCGGAAGTTTCTGAAATGCAGGCTGTCAGACATTACACCAGGTTGTCACAGAAAAACTTTTCCATTGATACCCATTTTTACCCGTTGGGTTCCTGTACGATGAAGTACAACCCGAGAGCCTGTAACTCTCTGTCCATGTTGCCGGGACTGGTAGATCGTCATCCCTATGCACCAGATTCACACAGTCAGGGCTTCCTGTCCTGTATGCATGATCTTCAGGAAATTCTCAAGGAAGTGACCGGTATGAAGGCAGTTTCACTGTCACCGATGGCGGGTGCACAGGGTGAGTTTGCCGGTGTGGCAATGATCAAGGCCTATCATGAATCACGTGGCGATATGGCCAGAAATGAAATTATTGTTCCTGATGCTGCGCATGGTACCAACCCGGCTTCTGCGGTGATGTGCGGTTACAAGATACAAGAAATCCCTACCAGGGATGACGGAGATATAGATGTCGATGCGCTGAAAGAGGTTTTAGGGCCACAGACCGCTGGGATTATGCTGACCAATCCTTCTACCGTGGGCGTATTTGAGCGCCGTATCCAGGAAATCGCCGCGCTGGTTCACGAAGCGGGCGGTTTGCTTTATTACGACGGGGCAAACCTGAATGCCATTCTCGGCAAGGTACGTCCGGGTGACATGGGCTTTGATGTCATTCATATGAACCTGCATAAAACCTTCTCCACACCACACGGTGGTGGCGGACCGGGTGCTGGGCCTGTCGGCGTCAGTGAACGTTTGGAACCATTTCTACCCATACCAATGATCGACTATGACGGTACTAACTATCGTTTTATTACAGCCGATGATCGTCCACAGAGCATCGGTCGTCTGTCTGCTTTTGCCGGTAACGCCGGTATCCTGTTAAGAGCCTATATCTATGCTCGTTTGCTGGGGCGTCAAGGCATGACGCGTGTAGCCGAGTATTCAACGCTGAATGCCAACTACATGCTCAAAAAAATGAAAGCAGCCGGCTTTGAAGCGGCTTATCCTGATCGGCGCGCAACCCACGAGTTCATTATTACTCTCAGGAAAGAAGCCAAGGACCTGGGTGTGAACGCCATGGATTTTGCCAAAAGATTACTGGACTACGGCGTGCATGCGCCAACAACCTATTTCCCTTTGCTGGTTCCCGAATGTTTTCTGATTGAGCCGACGGAAACCGAATCGATCGATGCGCTGGATAACTTTGTTGAAGCAATGATTAAAATCCGCGAAGAAGCAGAAACCGGGGCCGATAGGGTCAAGGGTGCACCCTATACCTTGCCGGTTCGCAGGTTGGATGACGTTAAGGCAGCAAGGGAACTGGACATCGCCTGGAAACCGGCTGAATAGAACAACAGTTTTTATTTAATAACCGCAGGGTTCCGGTTATCATCTCCCGCTTAAGTCTCAGTAGTTACACAAGGATTATCAATGTCGGCTCTCATCTGCGGTTCATTCGCTTATGACACCATCATGGTGTTTCAGGATCAATTCAAAAATCACATCCTTCCTGACCAGGTTCATATTCTGAACGTTTCGTTTCTGGTGCCTGACATGCGTCGGGAGTTTGGCGGTTGTGCCGGAAACATCGCGTATAACCTGAACCTGCTGGGTGGTGATGGCAAGCCGATGGGGACAGTTGGTACCGATTTTGACCCTTATGCTGAATGGATGGATCAGTGTGGCGTGGATCGTTCCTGTGTGAAAGAGGTTAATAAAACCTATACGGCACAGGCCTATATCACAACCGATCAGGATGATAACCAGATCACTGCCTTTCATCCCGGTGCGATGAATTACTCGCACGAGAACAAGGTAGCTGATGCTCCTGGAACCACAATCGGTCTGGTTTCTCCGGATGGTCGCCAGGGAATGATTGATCATGCCCGCCAGTTTGCTGAAGCGGATATTCCTTTTATTTTCGACCCGGGTCAGGGAATGCCGATGTTTGGTTCGGAAGACCTGTTGAGCTTTGCAGAGCAGGCCACCTGGCTGGCGTTTAATGATTATGAAGCAAAGCTGATGTCTGAAAAAAGCGGTAAGTCTATGGAGCAGCTCGCGGAGATGTGCAAGGCGGTTATAGTGACGCGTGGTGGTGAGGGGTCACTGATATATACAAAGGAAAAGGTTTACGAAATCCCCAATGCGCCAGTCGATGATTTAAAAGATCCGACCGGTTGTGGCGACGCTTATCGTGCGGGTCTGTTGTATGGACTGATGCGTGACATGGACTGGGAAATGACCGGGCGTACTGCTTCGTTAATGGGAGCAATCAAGATCGGGCATGCCGGTACGCAGAATCACAAGTTTACAGCACATGAATTTGATCAGCGTTTTCATGCGGCGTTTGGGATATCGTTGGCATAATAGGCTGTGCACCGCCAGTTCCAGTTACCCTTTTCAGAAGACGCCGTGAATACATCCCTGTGGAATGAGACTTCTGAAAAGGGTAACTGAAACTGGCTCTCAACCAACTTTGGAAATGCAAATGTCTCCAGCTACCATAAAACTCAACAAGAACGCCGATCGCCGTATCAGGGAAGGTCACAGCTGGATCTACAGCAATGAGATCAACACCAGACTGACGAGTCTGAAAAACTTTGAGGCAGGCGATATTGTGGATGTCGTCAATCATCAGGATAAGTGGCTGGGTCGTGGTTACATCAATCCAAATTCACTGATCTGCATCCGTCTGCTGACGCGTGATAAAAAGATTGCGATCAACAAGTCATTAATTGTTCATCGTCTGAATATTGCATTATCCCTGCGTGAGCGTTTTTACCAAAAGCCTTTTTATCGCCTCGTCTATGGTGATTCGGATGGTTTACCCGGGCTGATTGTTGATCGTTATGGCGATTACTGCACAGTAGCTATTTCAACTGCCGGAATGGAGACGCTCAAAGAGGCGATTGTTGAAGCACTGAATCAGGTTATCAAGCCAAAAGGAATCGTTATTCGGAATGATTCATCAGCGCGTTCCATAGAAGGACTTGATCGTTATTCCGAGATTGGTTTTGGTGATGTGCCGGAATCAGTGATGATTGAAGAGGGTGATTGTCAGTTTTCACTTTCATTACTGGAAGGTCAGAAAACCGGCTGGTTTTATGATCAGGCCGCCAACCGCAGGCGGATGCTGGATTATGTGGAAGGCAAAACGGTTCTGGATGTTTGCAGTTATATTGGTGCATGGTCGCTACAGGCTGCCAGGGCCGGTGCGCAAAAAGTGACCAGTGTCGATGTTTCAGAATCAGCGCTGGATCGGTTATTTCATAATGCTGAACTTAACGGGGTATCTGACAAAGTTGAGGCCATTCAGGGAGATGCCTTTGAAGCGCTGAAAGCCCTGAAACAGGGAGCTGAAAAATTTGATGTCATCATTCTTGATCCACCCGCCTTCATCAAGCGTCGTAAGGACATCAAGTCGGGGTTGATTGCCTACCGCCGTTTGAATGAAATGGCGATTCGTCTGTTAAATAATGACGGGATTCTGATCAGTGCATCCTGTTCGTTCCATCTATCGTCGCAGGATTTGCTGAAAATCCTGCAGCAATCAGCTAGACACAACGATCGCTGGTTACAGGTGCTGGAAGAAGGGAAACAGGGGAGAGATCATCCGGTTAATCCTGCGATTGTAGAAACCGGATATCTGAAAGCGTTTTATTGTCGTGTGTTGCGAAGCTCGTAACAAGCATGCAGGAAATCAGGGGTGATTGGCGATACGCATAACTTCCATCTTGATACGCGCTTTTTCATTGGGAGGCAGTTGCTCCCAGTAAGAGGCAAATTCCTTGGCTTCATCTGACAGATACGATGCCTGCTGATCTCCAAACATCAGCCATGCTGGGTTCACATCCAGAACTTCAGCTATCTTGTCGATTTTTCTTGGGCGCAGGCTTTTGCCATTTTCAATTTTCTGGATAACGGCCTGGTTGGTTTCAGCGTGAATCGCCAGCTGATCCTGGGTCCACCCTTTCTGGTGTCTTTTGTAACGCACCCGCTCTCCAAGCGTGCGTAAAAAAGTGTTTGCAGTCCTTAAATCCATAGTCATTCTCTTTGTTTTATTTCCGGCTGAGGAAAATGTTTCGTGACTAGATTAACGGCCGAATAATTATGGACTTGAAAATTTTTTTAATATCAGGAATTAAATTCTGATGCTTTCCCTGGCAGTTTTTTTCTATGGTGCCTTAAATAGTGGACTGTTGCTGATAGCCAGGTCGATTTTTTCAAGCATTTTCTTGTATCGGGGATCATCAACCGAGCCATATAAATTTATAAATTGCTGTTCGTTTAATGGTCCGTGCCCGCTTTTGAACACGGGAAAAAGCTGTTGCACTGTGTGCATGCCTGACAGGTGTTTTTGAATTTCAGAAGCGGAAATTTTGTTGATGACAGCCGCTTTACCCAGCCGGGTTCCCAGCCGGTCTGCGGTAAGGTCATCGAAGCTGAAGCCCGAACCGCCATCGGCATCACTGACTTCCTTGCCAGTGCCGATCAGGTTGGAAAGCAGGCTGTTGCTGTGACTGGAGATAGCTGCAGAGATCAGTAAGTGCTGTGCCAGATCCATGCGTCGATTGATTTTCAACTTGAAAGCAGGCAAACGGATTTCATCAAAGTTGCGTTTGCCGAGTGCCCAGTTACCCAGTAAAAGCAGTATTGCACGGTTTTCCTCGATCGGATCATGGTTAGCTGATCGTGACTCAGCCAGCTTGAATAAACGCGTAACCACTTCGGTAAATGACTGCTGTGAGGCCGGGTCAAGCTTAGCCAGCTCTTCTGCGTAATATTGCAGGGAAGGATTGTCCAGGTAATGGCGAATCTTTTTTCTGGCAAGCTGCTCGGTTTGTGTAAGCCAGCGATAATCCAGCTCCAGTGCTTTTTCCGAGAAGCGGTAATCGACCAGTGATTGTTGCAGTAATTTCCATTCTTCATTGGCAGATAACATAGGCTGGCTGATTTCAATTAACAGCCCTGAAATTTCATCTGGAATGCTGATTTTGCCCAGTTGGACATTAGTAAGCCGCAGACGGTCAGTCGATTTTGAAAACGCCAGTTGCAGATTGATGAAATAATCGACTGCTAGCATTGATGGACCCACTGAAAGTTTAACAGCCAGTCCATGATTAAATAATTCGCTTTCAAAACCCGAGGTTAAAAAGGCAGGCTGAATACTGTGCAAAACATAACGTCCCGCCAGATCAAGCGCTGTTTGATCGAGCTTGAGACTTTTTTCTGCATTTTCTGTGAGGGTGCGGGGATCGTGTTGCTTGAAAAGGGCCCGGGCTGTCGAAATATCTTTCTGTGTCAGCACAAGCTGATGTTCAACCAGGGGCTGGTCCTGCAGTGAAGCAATAAACAGCGCGGCCAGCGCAAAGGGCGAAAGAAAGATAATCAGAAAAAAAAGTTTGATCAGTAATTTCAAAGCAACAGCCCTGATACAGAATGACAATGTTACTATACGGGAATGAATTACCCTGACATAGACCCCGTTGCGCTCAGTCTTGGAAGCGTTGATATCCACTGGTATGGCATTAGCTATATGGTTGCTTTCCTGGTTGGCTGGTGGCTGGCAAAACACCGCGCCAGACAATTGCATAACTGGGGTATGCAGGCTATCGATGACCTGGTCTTTTATGTCGTGCTGGGTGTCGTACTGGGTGGGCGTCTGGGTTACATCCTGTTTTATGGATTCGATGACTGGCTGGATGATCCATTAAGACTGATACGGGTATGGGAAGGCGGCATGTCTTTCCATGGTGGCCTGGTCGGCGTGTTGATCGCCATGGGACTGTTTGCCCGAAAACATCATAAGCACTTTTTTGAAGTTACCGACTTCATCGCACCCATCGTTCCGGTTGGGCTATTTTCAGGGAGAATAGGCAACTTTATCAACGGTGAACTCTGGGGTGGCCCGACGGATCTGCCCTGGGGTATGAGCCTTTCCTGTGATCGTTTTTTTTACGTGTGTACCAACAAACTGGATTTGCCGGCCGGTATAGCGATGACTCCCCCCTTGCATCCATCGCAACTCTACGAGGCGTTTCTGGAAGGCATCATCATGTTCATCGTGCTATGGTTGGTAGCCAGTAAACGCCCGCCGATGATGACGATATCCGGCCTGTTTTTGATTATGTATGGACTATTCCGTTTTAGTGTTGAACTGGTGCGAATGCCAGATGCTCACATAGGGTATTTATGGGGCGACTGGTTAACCATGGGACAGTTATTAAGCCTGCCAATGCTTATCGCTGGAATAATAATTTACGTATTAGCTTTCAAAATGAGACAAAAACCTTCATAGGAAGCTGTCCCTAGCTGCTTTCTGAAAGTCTCTGCTGCAGGGATACTGCAGCGAAGCCTGCATGGATGCCAGATTTAATTCAGGAACGGCGTCTTTCAGAAAGCAGGCAGGGGGAGCTAGACCATCTAGAAGTAACCACATATTAAATTAAAGACAATGAAACAATATCTAGACCTATGCAAACGCATAGTTGAAAAAGGTGAATGGGTAGAAAACAAACGAACCGGTAAACGCTGCCTGACAGTGATAAACGCCGAACTCACCTACAATGTAGAAAATAATGAATTTCCCCTGGTGACGACGCGCAAAAGCTACTGGAAATCTGCTATTGCCGAGTTTATCGGTTATATCCGTGGTTATGATAATGCCGCCGATTTTCGCAAACTGGGAACCAAAACCTGGGATGCCAATGCCAACGAAAACCAGGCCTGGCTTAACAACCCCTACCGCAAGGGCAACGATGACATGGGTCGGGTTTACGGCGTACAGGGCAGAAGCTGGCAAAAACCCGATGGTGGACATGTCGACCAGCTGCGCAAGATTGTCAATGATCTGAAAAACGGCATTGATGACCGCGGCGAAATCCTGTCCTTCTATAATCCTGGCGAATTCCACATGGGATGCCTGCGACCTTGTATGCACACCCATAGTTTTTCACTGCTGGGTGACAAACTCTATCTGACCTCGTACCAACGCTCCTGCGATGTGCCGCTGGGACTGAACTTCAATATGATCCAGGTCTATGTGTTCCTGGCATTGATGGCACAGATAACCGGCAACAAGCCTGGCATGGCCTATCATCAGATCATCAATGCGCACGTCTACGAAGACCAACTGGAGCTGATGCGTGATGTGCAGTTAAAACGTGAACCGTTTGAACCGCCGCAGTTGATGATCAATCCCGATATCAAGTCACTTGAAGATCTGGAAACCTGGGTCACCATGGAAGATTTTGAGGTGACCGGTTACCAGCATCACGATCCGATAGCCTATCCGTTTTCGGTTTGACTTTTTGCTAAGCCAATTGGGGATGGCCTCTATCATACAGACGCAAGCATCTGGTTTCGGTTTGCAATAGAGCTGATAGCCGTTTGCCACTTTTCAGAGCAGGCAGTCCAGTCACTTGCTCTTTTATTGAGCATGTAATTCAGTCACAAATATTTCAAATGGAGATATGTCCTTATTTTGATTAGCAAGTTAGCTAATACTAATAAGTGGCATGCAAGTTGCTGCTATGCAGGCATGTTTTGAACGAGCTGATCTATTAGGAGTAGTAGCGGTGAGACAGTTTATTTTCTTTTCTGTATTGATGATGTTTTCAGGCTTTTCATTGGCACAAACATACTGGTTAAACCTTGCAGGTGCATCATACCCTGTGCCTAATCTGGAGACGTGTGAAAAAAGCCAGATTGAATATTCAAAAATGAATGCTGTTCACTTTATCAGTTGTGACGAATACATCGCCAAAACCTGCCTATAGTTTTTGTTTGGCAAGGCGGCCTGATACCAGGCTTTGGAATTAAAAGTAATTGCCGGACAAATTGAAAATATTCAATGTTTAAAATGGATTCTCCGGTATCGTATTTTTCATCCATTTGAATTCATTGAGTATTGGGAGATACGTATGAAAATTTTTGCTTTGGCAACTCTGCTCGTTTCATCTGTTTTGGTTGCCGCAGATCTGTCTGCTGAAGAAGTCATCATTCCCTGGCATTGGGATGATGTTGTCTATGTCGAAGTTGATGAGCAGACAAAGAACGAAACTGTCAGGAAGGCCGAAGAATATAGTGATTTGGGTTGGTAATAATTATTCGTATTCGTCATTGAGACGTTTGTGGTAAAAAATACTGGCTAATTGCTCGATTTGGGCAATAAGGGCTTTTATACTTCTCATAATCAAAAACCGGTATGTATG
>JABDQZ010000042.1 GCA_013041975.1 Gammaproteobacteria bacterium | reverse complement strand
GGCGTATCTTTTACGATCAACCATATCGCCGCAGTCGTTATTCCAGTACTGTTTGGATTGCTCTGGATTGTCTCCCACTCGGCCGTTTTTCTGGCAGGAGCAGCTATGGCGGTAGTGTCGCTGTTTCTGGCTTTACAGGTGCCAGCACGGGAAAGGCTTGTGAATTATGCAAACACCTGAGAATGGTGGCGGGAACCATTCTCCACCCTGGTTATAGCGTTTAAAACCCCCGATAAATGCCGTAAAACGCAATAAAGTACTCAAGGTTCAGATTTTTTGGCCGTATATAGTCTCTGATAACTGAGAGTATCCCGATAAATGATAAAAACAAAAAAAACACTAATAGTAGGCTTTTTTATTCTTCTGTTTGCACTTCTTTCGGCATCGCCGGTTTTTTCTCATACATCAGAAGCTGAAAGCAACATACTCCGAGTGGCTGGCTGGGATGTTTATGCTGATCCTGATAACCCTGCCAAGACCATCGGCTATCAAGCGTTCGAGCAACAGGAAAAGGTCATTATCGAATTCACTGCGTTATCCAATCTCGAATCAATTATCGAAGCGGCTGAATCAACTGATCATTATGACCTGATTATCGTTTCCAATGAGGGTGTCAAGCCACTTTACCAGATGGGACTGGCCAAGCCGTTGGACCTGACTCGGATTCCCAATTACCAGAGTTTGCACAACAACCTTAAATACAATGCCTGGTGCCAATTCGATGCTGACGTCTATGCTGTTCCGTGGGCCTGGGGGCCGACGGGGTTGCTATATGATCAAGAACAACTGAAAGAACCCGATAGTTGGTCCATTCTTTGGGATGAGCGCTATAGAAATTCGGTCTCAGTCTGGGATGACGTTTCCATGATATGGACGGCGGCATTATCCATGGGCTACAAAAATGTGTTTAATCTGACACGCGAACAGTTGAATGAGGTTAAACAAAAGCTGTTGACACTCAATGGGCAGGTCTTTGACTACTATGATGGCAATGATCAGATGCTGTCGTATATTGAAAATGACAATGTTGTTTTGTTAAACAGCTGGTTTGACCCGTCCAGGCGCTTACTGGCAAAAGATAAAAAATATAAAATGATCATACCCCAGGAAGGGGCCGTTGGTATGTTTGACAGTTACCTGATTACTACTCGAACAGACAGTGAAGCTCTTGCCTACCGTTTTATCAATCATCAGATCAGTCCTGCAGTTCAGAAGCAGATGATTGAGATCACCGGGCTGTCTCCATCGAATATCGAAACCATCGGTCTGCTGAACCAGGATGAAATCCAATCGTTGCATCTTCATGAAATAGACTATTTCAATCGCATGATTCTATGGGACATAATGCCCAGGAAGCATTTATATGAAGAGGTGCTTGACGAGATACGCAAGGATTTTGAAATACGTGCTGCTGCTTCTGCTCAATGATAGTTAAAAGGCTTAATATTGCCTGGATTTCAATTCTGCTCGTTGTCATTATTATGGCGGCAGGACTGTTTACCTTTCGTCACTTTATAGACTCACTGGTGTATTCACAGCACCAGGTATTTATAACGAATGCCGAAGCCTCCCTTACGTCCATTAATTCACGTATCCAGAATCTGGCTGATCAACTGGATTCTTACACTGAGCTTCCTTCTTTTGGAGAAATACATTATCACCAGCTGACATTGAACGAGGCTGCTGTCAACCAGAACAAACGTGCCCTGGAACTTTACTTTTTCTCATTGCATCGTCGTGAGCCGGGCTATTCAGCCATCAGCTTCATTGATTCGAAAGGCAGGGAACAGATTCGGATTTCAGGGCAGGCTATCAGCAATACATATCGGGATTTTTCAGCAAATAAAGTGTTTCAGTACTTCAAGGAAAATGACCACAAGCAAAGTCTGCTGCATCTCAATGACAGTTTGCCGGGTCAAGCGCCGACGATAAGCTGGTGGCTGCCAGTGTTAACCTCAGCCAAAAAAAAACTGGGTTACCTCAAGTTTGAGATTACCTTTGAACTGCTAAAGCAGGTGATTGAAATCCAGTCCCGGGATAAGGAGATACATGTTGATTTGGTTGACAGCGATGACAGGTCGTTATTAACCGGCAAGCCGGTGATAAAGCCAAAGCCCGAAGATCTTGAATGGTCATTACGACAGACTCTGCCATTACCGGGACTGGGATGGGAGATTCATCTCGGGGCCAACCAGGAAATATTGCTGGATCACATTCATACCATTAATGACTTCGCACTTTACCTGGTATTTCCTTTGTTGCTGGTCATGCTATTGGTCCTGGTTATGTTTGCTATTCGTCATCACAAGGCAGAAAAAAATATTCATCACATGGCATTTCATGACATGCTGACAGGGTTAGTAAACCGGCATGAATTTGAATGGCGCCTTGACAATGCGATCGAGAGCGCCCAGCGCAATGACTATATTCATGCCGTGCTGTATATGGATCTGGATCATTTCAAGTTGGTGAATGACACCGCAGGTCATGTGGCTGGCGATGAATTGTTGCGTCAATTATCTTCACTGCTAAAAAACCATGTTCGAGAGACCGATTCCCTGGCCAGGCTGGGTGGCGATGAATTCGCTCTATTACTCGAGCACTGCCTGCCTGACAGGGCAGAGCGTATTGCCGATAATATCGTCAGTATGATGCGTGAATACAAATTTAGCTGGGACCGAAAGACATTTGATATTGGCATCAGTATCGGTCTGGTGTTATTTGATAAAAATACGCGTGATCATGATGAAGTTTTACGACACGCAGATCTGGCCTGTTATCGTGCCAAGGATAGCGGCCGAAACCGTGTGCAGATATATAATGCCGAAGATAACAGCATGATGCAGCGCCATGGAGAAATGGAATGCGTCAACCGAATCAGGCAGGCCCTGCAACAGGATAACTTTGAACTTCACGCACAGCTCATTGAATCATTACAGGGAGAAGAACACACCACAACCTGGGAAATGTTGGTCAGGCTCAGGGAAAATGACAAGTTGATTACACCCGATAGTTTTATACCTGCGGCAGAGCGTTTTGGATTGATGCCTGAAATTGATCGATGGGTAGTGAGGAATGCTTTGGCTGAATATGATCGTCTCAGCAGGCTTAACAGTACTGGGAAGAAGTACCGGTTTTTCATTAATCTGTCAGGAACCTCTTTGAGTGATAGTACTTTTTTTGAATTCGTCCGAAAGCAATTAAAAAAGAGGAATATACCAAAAGGTGGTATCTGTTTTGAAATCACTGAAACAGCTGCCATTATTAATCTGACCGAAGTGGTTGATTTTGTAGAGGAGATACAGGGGGAAGGTTGTTATTTTGCGCTGGATGACTTTGGGGCCGGTTTGAGTTCTTTCAGCTATCTTAAAATGATACCGATTAATTTTCTCAAAATAGATGGCTCTTTCGTTCAGGGTATGACAGAAGATAAGATGTCTCATTCGATTGTGGATGTGATTAACCAGATTGGCCATACCGTCAATATCAAAACCATCGCCGAGTTTGTTTCCGATGAACAGCGCAAAGCTGCATTAGCTGATTTGGGTATTGATTATGCCCAGGGCTATGGTATTCATTATCCTCAACCTTTGCTGGAAATGATAAATAATGAATTATCGATTAATTAACGCAGTCTAATCGGTCGCGGGTTAACTCTGAAGATCACGCATGAACAGGCTATTGGGTAGTCCTTCGAAGAAGCGCTTTCTTATTTCATGCAGTTCCTTGACGGTAATGCCGATATCCTGGGCTGAAAAAATCGATTCATGATCGGTGTGGAAAAGAAAGGCCTGCATTTCATTAATGGTCAGTATCTTGTCTGAAATATCGTAGCCCAGGTCTGTCAGAAAACGTCCAATACGTCTTCTTAAATAATCAGGTATCTCATTGTTCCAGAAGTTTTCTGCGTATTCTCTGTAGGACGGGTTTGAGAAGAATTCTCCATGGCTGAGTTCATGTCGTAATACACTTTTGCGGGTATCCAGCGTGACATTGATTTCATTGTTATTTTTATCGAACTCAATGGTTTGCTGGGTAATGCTGATAATGACTTTTTTATCCTGTTCAGAAATTGCAGTCAGGTCATTATTGATCAGGCCATGTTTGACCAGTAATGCCTTTAACTGTTTTTCTTCGGGGCGTAACGCAATGCCATGTTGTTGAGTCAATTTAAAGAATTGTGTCAGATGATGGGAAGTGTAGTCATGGCCCAGGTTGAAGCTTTCTGTACTCAGGGCGTGCGTCTTGAGAAATTTCTCAAATTCAAATTCGGAGAGTACCCGGTCCTTGGGGGCCCTGACATCTTCAATCAGTGCCATGATGCGATTCATTGAACGCCCCTGTATATAGAGGCTTGGGAAATCGAGAATATAGACGTCTGGGTTGATCGAATAACGGTAGAGAGTCGTTTTATCAACCTGGTTGTAGAGCATCTCGTTAAAGTTAAGAATGGGGAGCGGCTGATACGAGAGAAAACTTTCGTGCCTGGCTGGCGCGCTGGCCGTAACGGGGGCAGGGCTGATGTTTGCGGGCTTTGCCGGCGGAGCTGTTTTTGAAACAGGCTTTTGTAACTGTTCCTGTGGCGTAATCTGGTAAGTGGTGCCCTGTGGTTTTTCGGAACCAGGGGCAACTTCGGGGTTTTGGCCGGTCTGTGTCATGAAATAGAATGAACCGATACCCAGGGCAAACCCGGCAATTAGCAAGATCAGGGGTTTAAGTGAGGGTGGCGGTTTTTCAGTCAGTTTCAGACGAATTGGACAGGTGCCGAAGGTAATTACATCATCAGGCACAATCGCCTGTTTCTTGATGCGCTCACCATTTAGAAAGGTACCATTGGTGCTGCCATTGTCACTGAGTATCCACTGATTTTTATTCCAGCTGAGTTGTGCATGGGATGAGGAGATATGCTGGTTATCGAGTACCAGATCGCTATTTCTTGAACGACCAATGGTAAATTTTCGGGTAACCGGCAAAGTGTGTGATTTTCTCGGTAAGAAAATATTTTTCGATGACTGGATCAGGAAAAAGGGTTTGCTCAAACCAAAGTCACTGATCGTGCCATTCTGATCAGTCATGGTCCGCTCCATGTCAGCGATTGTGTTGTCCTGCTGTGGTGCCATATGAAATGGTTGTTATTGATCACATCCCTGTGAACAGGATTCAGCGCCCATTGACAATTTTAAATTGAACTCGGCGGTTCTCGGCGGCGTATGGGTTGCCAGCATCAAGCGGGCTGTCTTCACCCATGCCTGTGGTGGCAAGAATGCCTTCATCGATTTCATTGTAAGTCAGGAAGGTTTTAACCGTTTCGGCGCGCTTCTGCGACAGCGAACGATTGTAGTCAGCATTGCCTGATGCATCAGTGTGGCCTTCGATGAGAAATTTGCAGTTGTTCAGCCTGGGAGAGGCCATTGCCTTGGCCATGGCTTTGAGGGTTTTGTAGCCGTCTCTCTTCAGTCCGTAGGAGTTGACATCAAATTGTACCTGAAGGGAGATGGTTCCATTGGGAACATTACAGCCGCTAGATGGTGCAGCAGCTGTTGAGTTTTTCATGCGGATGCCGCGAAATTTAACACCACCTGAACCTTCCCCAGGCATCAGTTCTGGTGGCAAATCGTCTTCAGAGCCGGTAAAACCTTTGAGGATTGCCTCAGACGTCAGATTGTTATTATCAATCGTTACGACATTTTCAGCCAGAATGAGGGGAGATCCACTGAGCAGGGCAGCAGCAAGTGATGCTGCGAGAGTTGTACGTAGTATCTTCATATCGATTACCTGATGAATATTGATGTTCTGTTTCTATTATGTAGTTCAGTGTGCATAAAAGGGCAAGCCCGATATCATGGCCTGATGCGGATAGACATTTTGGCTATACCATAACTTTCAGCAGCATTTTCATGCAACTCCCTTTCTATCTCGGCCAGTGACATCGACATGGGTGCCAGGTCTTCATATGCCAGGCTCTTCAGGTTATTGCTCAAAACCGATGAAGAAGCGATGCAGGCCAGGGTTTCTGTGGTGCCGGCATTTTCCATGACGATATCAAATTCATCACTGGTACTGGGAATGGACAGTTTACTTGCGGGATTGATCCGGTTAGCGGGAGTAAAACGGTTTGGTAGCACACGCATGACGACGCCTGCTGAATCCTGATGGAAACAATAGAGGTGTGAGCTGGTATCTGAACTGATGCTGACCTGTAACAACTCACCAACCGAAAATTCAGGCGAAGAACCTCTGGAAGTAGATAAACCCAGCTGGATGGCGGGTGGTTCTTCTGGCATTTCCAGTATCTGATCGATATCTTTTTTGATGGCAGCAACCTTGTCATCGCGTGAGGGAATGATGGTAAATGGCAGTTCTTCCTCTTTTTCAACAACCGCTGCAGGAGTGATAGCGACTGTTTCTGGTTCAGCCTCTACTATAGGTAGTGGTGTTATTTCCAGTTCCGGTACCAGTTCCGGTTTAGGCTCGGGTTCAGGCGCTGTGGCGACGAACTCAGTTGGGGGTCTCGGGGTAATGACAGGTGCTGTTTCAACCGGGGGTTGTTCACTGACCTCGGGTGGCTGAGGTTTCAACAGGTCGGTAAAAAAGTAGGCGCCTGCACCTCCGGCAATTGCCAGGGCCACCAGCATTCCAACGATTTTTCCAGCTGAGGATGAGCGGGATGAATTCACTGAAACAGCGGGTGACACCATGGTCGCTGATGTTCCTGTGCCGGCAGATTCGACGGTTTTCAGAGCATCAATGAATTCCTGGGCCGTCTGGTAGCGTTTTTCGGGCTTTTTGGCCATGGCCCTGGCGAGGATTTTATCGAGTTCTTTCGGCAGCATCGGGTTGAAACTGGAAGGCGGCTCAGGCTCATGATTGATGACGCGCTGCATGATGGTGAAGGGGTTGCCGCCGGGGAAAGGCTTTTCACCCGTTAGCGTGTAATAAAGCACAGCACCGACAGAAAACAGGTCAGTACGGGAATCGACACTGCTGCCAACACACTGTTCAGGTGACATGAAGGCAGGCGTTCCCAGAACAGAACCTGACTGGGTCAGGGAAGAGGTATCGACATGGGCGATACCAAAATCGGCCAGCTTGACTTTGCGGTCTGCCGTAACAATGATGTTGGAAGGTTTGATATCACGATGAACAATCCCTTTTTCGTGGGCAAAGCTCAGTGCTTCCAGTAACTGGATGATGATACCGATGACGTGTTCTTCCTTGGGCTTTTCTCCGCGCTCGAAGATATCCGCCAGTTCTTCTCCCTGAATAAACTCCATGGAGATAAAGGCCGTATTGGCTTCTTCACCATATTCGTACACAGAAACAATACCTGGGTGTGACAATTGTCCGGCAGCCTGGGCTTCACGTTTGAAACGTGCCAGCATTTCATCGCGAATATTGGGATCAAGCAGGTCATTACGAATGGTTTTGATGGCGACCGTTCTTTCAATGAAAGGATCCTTGGCCTTGTAGACCACCCCCATGGCGCCCTCACCGAGCACGCCTTCGATTTCGTATTTTCCCAGTTTTTTCGGGATGCTGCTGTCTTGCTGCTGTGTAGCGACGACAGTGGCATCTGCATTCGGGTTTCCGTTGATGACTTTGCCGCCTTCTACTTCGGATGGTGGTTGTCCAATGGCAGTGGCATCAGGATCGGCCATTTCACCTGGGGTATTCACTCCGGCAATTTGTGTTTCGTCTGAATCTGTCATTACGGCAAGTTAATTATTTAAAAAACTGAGACTTGGAAGAAATATAACAGATAATCAACAGGAACAGGATGGAATATTTTTCCTTCTCTATCGGCTTCTGGTCTATTATTTCTAACCAGTAGTCAAACATCTTGAGCTGGAGATTCCATGAAAGCAATAAGCAATGGTATAGCCCTTGTTTCAGCGGTATTGCTGTTGAGCATTTCGACGGTGACGCCAGTCCATGCCATCGGCGGAATGGGCCTGAGGAGTGCTACCAGCGATATCTCGCGGAATATCAGAAAGCAGGTCAGGCAGGCGCTCAGGCCAACGCTGACGATTAACAAAAAAGCCAAACTTCCTATTTACGGTGTTGCCGGCAATAACTCGGGACGTTATATGGCCACGTTGCATAAACGTTCCATTCTGGTCTGGGATGTTCAGGAAGGCCTTATGCTCAGCCGAATTGAACTGCAGCAGAAAAATCCCCGTTCCGTGGCATTTTCAGATAATGGTGAATACCTGCTGGTGGCAGAGTCCTCGGGCAAGCTCAGGCAGTTTCCATTGTTTGAGGAAGAGGGCAGGTTTCAGGATGTGAAGGTTGCTGATGATGTATCAACGGCAATTTTTTCATCCCGCATCAAGCAATGGCTGGTGGGTACAGAAAAGGGCAAGCTGATTGCCATCGACCCGGTTAGCGGCAATCAGACTTTTTCGAGCGCTATCAGCAAGAAAGCCATCTGTTGCATCACCGCTTTACCCACTTCGGAAGTTGCTGTTGCGACACGCTCTGGTGAGGTTCAGATTGTTGATGTTGATAAACAGGGTGCCTTTCTGGACCACTGGAAAGTAAAATCAAAAATTAATAGCCTCTACTGGTCCAGTGCCGAGAAAAAACTGGTTGCCGTGACCTCGGGCCGGACTCATGCTTTCCGGCCTGGCAGCAGCGAAGCAGAAATTTTTTCAGCCTCAACAGGCGGTATGGTTGCAGCAGGTGTCAGTCAGGGAACGCTTTACTGGTTTGACGGAAATCAACTGGTCGCACAGTCACTGGACAATGGGAGTCTGAAAAAGACTGACCTGGCAGAAGATATTTCTGATATGACCGGAGGGATGAGCATCGCTGATAAATTGCTGTTGGCGACAGGTGATGATGGCCTTGTTTATGGTTTTAAACCGGCCAGCAAGGATTTATTCCTGAAATGGGTGGTGACCAAGGAAGGTTGGACTATTGTTGACCAGAAAGGGCGTTTTGATGGTTCTGCCGGTGGTGTGAAAGAGATCGCCTGGACAGCTGCCGGACGCAGTGTCGGGCTGGATGGTTTTTCCAGCAGCTATTATGAACCCGGATTGCTGAAAAAACTGATTCGCCTTGATTCGCAATATTTTGTTAAACCTGCCAAGGGGATTGGCGATGGTATTTTTTTCCCACCCGAAGTCTCTCTGGATGTTGATGACCAGTCAGGTACTGTCGATATTGAAGTGGTTGCGGAAGGCAAGACAGATGATGGCCTGAAAGATATCAGCCGGTTGTATCTTTACCATAACGGTAAACGCATCAGTCAAAAGTTCCAGACGGGCCATGACATTGATAACAATAAAAAACAGGTAACCTGGCAGTACAGGGTGCCATTGGTTAAGGGTGACAACAGTTTTTATGCCTCGGTATCAGCGTGGAGTGAAATCAGGTCCAAATCTGATACGGTGTCTCTTAATACTTCCGGGCAAGCAACGGATGATGCGTCGAATTTTGTTGTCAGCAGCATTGGTATCAATAACTATTCCAGCAATGGCCTGTTGCTGAACTATTCAGTTGCTGATGCTAAAGCGGTAGCAGATAAATTTACGGATGAAGTGGGCGCGAATAAAAGTCGTCGTATCAAGTCCATCATCCTGAATGATGAAGCGCGTTCTTTCGGTATTCGCAAAAACCTGAACAAGCTGAAAGACCTTGAGCCTACTGATACCGCGGTTTTGTTTTTATCAGGTCATGGCGTAGCGATTGACGGTCACTGGTATTTTCTGCCGCAGGAAGCGACATCGCTGGAAAACTCTTCACACATAAAGCAGATAGGTATCTCTGGTGCTGAACTGGCCGAAGTGATTATCTCATCTCCAGCACAAAAGATATTACTCGCTGTGGATGCCTGTCAGTCAGGGGCTGTACTGAATGATTTCCAGACTTTTACTCAACGCAAGACATTACAGAAACTCTCTGAAGATACTGGCGTGCATATTCTGACCGCCACACGTGCAGATCAACTGGCACCTGAATACGAAATTCTGGGGCATGGACTGTTTACCTACACGTTGCTAAAAGGACTGGATAAACGAAACGGGATTTATAATGCAGATCGCTGGCCTGAGGATAATAACCTGACTGTTGGTGAGTTGAAGAAGTACGTTTTACGTTATGCGCCATTGCTTGCCAGGAAGCTGAATGAACGCAGCCTGGCCGCGACTGCACAAAGAGGTAGTGACGACCTTGAAGTGCTGATTACACCAGCGCAGTTGACCAGTGGAACAGATTTCAAACTTAACTAATGGATAGCCAACTATTTTCAAAATTGAAAAACCCGCAGGGTTTTGATCAGGAGTATTAAGCTTGGGTTTTTCCAGTGATCAGCAGCTTTCGGCCAACGGCTATCAATCAGTGTTAGATGGTAAAGAGCAAATACTCCCGGATCTTTTAAAACCGGTTTTTATTTATGTAGCCAAGTCGCATAACTTAGCCCCACAAGTACATTCTCTGGGCTGATAAATCGTGCAATTGTTTGCCCCCAAGGCTCTTGTTTTTCTTCATGCACGAATACTTGACCGTTAGCCTTTAACTCTTTTACCGCTAAAGCCAGTTCTTCTGGACTCCCAAGCTCAAACTCTATAGTTGATGTTGGCTCTGGAAAATCATTTGGCCATTCGTCGCTTCCAAAGCAGGACTTAGCAGCCATTGATAACGGCCAAATTCCAAAGTGATTACTACCTGGAAATTTATCCATATACAAATATTCTTTCTGGGCCTTTAATTTTAAACCAAGAAGTTCTTTATAGAGTTTTTCACTTCCTTTGGGATCTTTTGTAATGGTTGCAAATCCTGCAATTGAATGAATTTTCATTTTCTACCCTAAGTTTATTTGAAATTAAGCTACCAATTCTTGGCTTTTTCAGCTGACAAAAAGAAGCCCGCGTTAGCGGGCTCCATTTCTACATCATTAAAAACTATTAGAATTGCACTCTATCGTTAAAGACGAACACCTATTCTATTATACTGCATGCAATCATGTTGTCTTTTGGCGTTCTAAGACTGGTAATAACTGCTAGTGCAGATTAAAGTGCTTCAAACGCCTTATCAAAGTCTCTTGCTGCAGCATCTGTAAATACAAAGTTTTTACGAATATATTCCAAGGTCCTTTTTTCGGTTTCGGTTACACCTTGGCCATCATTTGCAGACGCGAACAAATCTGCCACTTCATCTTTGGATAGTTTGCCTTCACCGCGACCTGTGGTGTGCTCTTTTGCAAGATCCAAAAGTTCTTTTTCATATTTTACGCCATCAATAGTTTGATATGCCATTTCTTCAGACTCCTTAATATTTAAAAATTAACGAAATTGTTTTTTTATTGACTTATTGAATGATTATTTTTTGCTGGACGATTTTTCTTTAGAGGATTTTTTATCCTTTGACTTTTTTTTCTTGGTTTTCTTTTTGCCATCTTTTTTATTATCGGTTTTTTTATTAACCTTTTTATCTTCTTTGGTATCTTTCTTGTTGTCTTTCTTCATTTTTTTATCGGATTTTTCTGCATCTTTTGATGCTTTCTTATCCTCTTTCATCATTTTTTTATCGGATTTATCGGATTTATCGGATTTATCGGATTTATTAGATTTATCGGATTTATCGGCATCGTTGGCTGCTTTGCGAGATTCGTTGCTACTTTCTTTATCCAGCTTTTTATCAGTATTTTTAGATTTTCCAGGTTTAGCCTTGCAATAACTATTAACTTTGGCGCCATCCTTACGTGTATAGCCCCGAACCCAAGTACAGGTATCTTTAGCAGAACAATTTGAGTTTGTAAGTCCTTTGCATTGTGAAGATGCTGAGGCAATGCCCTGGCCGAATAAAAGAATAAAGAATGACATCAAAATTACGGAAGTTTT
>JABDQZ010000364.1 GCA_013041975.1 Gammaproteobacteria bacterium | reverse complement strand
GTTTATAGATGACTGGCGGATCTATTTCGTCAGGCAGGAAACGTTTGGCCCGGTCCAGGCGTGTTGAGGCATCTCTTAACGCAATATCAATGTCTTTCTGATAGGAAAATGACAGGTTGACCGCGCTGCGTCCTTCAGTGGTGGTGGATTCCACATGAATGGCATCTTCGGTAATCGCCAGTTGCTCTTCGAGCTGACGGGTGATTTCATCTTCCATGATTTTGGCGGGTACGCCAGGATTGATAATGCGAACCCGAACTTCAGGGTAAATAATTTGCGGCAACAGGTTAATGTTGATTTTCTGTAATGCGAAAAAACCGATGATGACGACCGCAAGTGCCAGCATGACGGTGCCAACAGGGTGGTTGATTGCCCACAGAGTAAAGGCAATGCCAGAGCGTTTGGAGGTGCCCTTGTCTTGAGTCATGAATTGGTTTTAACCACGACCTTTTTGCCATCAGACAAGCCCAGAAAGCCTTGCGTGATCACCTGTTGACCCGGTGTCAGTCCCTCGATGATTTCAATACGATCACCTTTCTTGATACCACTGGTGACATCCACTTTTTTAGCTTTGTCGTCCTGTAAGACATAAACAAACTGGTTATTACGTCCCTGTTGCACAGCATTAAAGGGCAGCATGATGCGGGGTTCGGCGACCGAACTGAAGTGAACGCGGGCAAATTGTCCGGCATGGATGCGGGGTATGGCCTGTTTGAAATCGATTTCAACAACGGCCTGTCTTGTCGCCGGATCCAGAACCGGGTGAATGCGCCTGATGATGGCCGGGAATGTTTTATTACCGGCTGCATCAATACGTACCTTGACGGCAGTGCCCTGGCGAACCTGGCCAAGCAGTAGTTCCGAGAAATTGGCCTCGACATACAGTGAAGCCGGATCAATCAACGTCAGCAGGTGAGTTTTTTTGCTGACGAAATCCTCTGCTTCAACCAGTCTGGTACTGACGACACCATCAAAAGGGGCCTTGATGTCCATCCAGGCGAGTCGGGCTTTGAGTATTTCAACTTCTGCCTGGGTGATACTCAGACGTGTTCTGCTGCTGGTCAGTTGTTCACGTGAGGCAACTTTTTTGGAGATCAGGTTGTTGATGCGTTTAAGATCAAGCATCGCCTGATTAGCATCTGCCTGGGCTTTTTTTAGTTCGGCCTTAAGCAATGTGTCATCCAGCCTGAGCAGGGTTATACCCTGTTTAACGCGGTCACCTTCAAACCAGGGAAAATGGGTAACGCGTCCTTCTTCCTGGGCGTGTATGCGGGCCTTGTTACGTAAGGTTACAGTGCCGGTGCGGCTGTAATCAATGGCAACAGGTTCAGCAGCAACTGTCTGCACAATTACCGGGTGTGGAGGCCGTTTTTTTTTCTGCGCAGACTCTGTGTCTTCAGCCTGTTGATTGCAGGCGGATAACAATGCTGCTGCAATGATAGGGGCAATGGTCAGACAAAAGGATCGAGCCTGTCTGCGCATCATGTTATTCAGCTGCATAGGAATAATGTTTGACCTCTCGTTTAATATTGCGCTGACGTATAATGCCATGTACTTTCCAGTTCAGGTCTTTCAGGCCAATGTCCGGATAGGTGTCATTACAGGCGTAGAGGTATTCGCGCCCATCGGCATCTTTTTTGTACTGTCGAAACCATTTTGAACCTTCCACTTCAACAAACACATAGCTGTCGGCAACTTTGCGCTCAAATGGTTCAATAATGACGATGCATTTGTCTGGGAATTCCGGTTCCATGCTGTCACCGAGTACCTGTAGGGCAAACGGTTCACTCTCTGAGCAGTTCTCTCCGTCTTGACTGCCTTCGGCTTTGATTGGTATTTCAACCATAGGGTTCATCCTGTTTTGTATTGTTCCCGAAAAGGGGGTAATCCAGTAAAATTCGTTGCTAACCTTAGCTAAAAATGAAGTTTACCATGCATCCATCCGCAGACCAGCAGCCCAGAGTCCACACAAATCGCAGGGACTGGCAAAACCTTAAAAGCATGATGCCTTTCCTTTGGGAGTTTCGGGGCAGGGCATTATTTGCTCTGAGTTGCCTGGTGTTTGCCAAGGCAGCCAATGTTGGGGTGCCTATTTACCTGAAAAAAATTGTGGATGTGCTGGACCAGCAACCAGAACAAATGCTGGTATTGCCAGTGGCGCTGTTAGTGGTTTATGGCGCGCTGAAACTGAGCTCATCTTTATTTAATGAGTTACGTGATGTAATTTTTGCCAAGGTTCGATATCGCGCCATGCGTCGATTATCAACGCAAGTGCTGAAACATTTGCACAAACTGTCATTACGTTTTCACCTGGAAAGACGTACCGGGGGTATCAGTCGGGATCTTGAAAGAGGTACGCGTTCGGTCAGTACCATTCTTAATTACATGGCTTTCAGTATTTTACCGATTCTGGTTGAATTTGGTCTGGTGGCCTTCGTGCTTCTCAAGGACTATGACTCGATATTTGCGATAGCCGTGTTTGGCTCGGTTGCTATTTATATGACCTTTACCTTTGCCATTACTGAATGGCGTATGGATTTTCGCTACACCATGAACAAACTGGATTCGCAGGCCAATGGTCAGGCGGTTGACAGCTTAATGAACTATGAGACGGTCAAATACTTTGGCAATGAGAAAATGGAGATTGAGCGTTTTGATAATACCTTGAGTGAATGGGAATACTGGGCGGTGAAGAGTCAGTCATCCATGTCTATGCTGAACTTTGGGCAGGGTGCAATTATTGCTCTTGGTGTTACGCTGGTGATGTTTCTGGCGGTCGATGGTGTTGTTCAGGGAACCATGTCACTCGGTGATCTGGTGCTGGTTAATGCCTTTTTGTTGCAGCTTTTTATTCCGCTAGGTTTTCTTGGCATCGTTTACCGACAGATCAAATATTCACTGGCCGATATGGACCTGGTGTTCAAGTTGCTTGAACGCGAGCCAGAAATTGTTGATCAGGATGGTGCCGTAGCATTGGATATAAACGAGGGGCATATCGTGTTTGAAAACGTCGATTTTGGTTATCAACCAGAACGACAAATACTCAAACAGTTGTCATTTGAGGTAGGTGCAGGAGAAAAGGTGGCGATTGTTGGTCATAGTGGTGCGGGCAAGTCGACCATTTCAAGACTGCTCTATCGTTTTTACGATATACAGGGAGGAAAGATTTCGATCGACGGGCAGGATATTGCATCAGTAGCGCAAGACAGCCTCAGGGAGGCGGTCAGTATCGTGCCACAGGATACCGTGCTGTTTAACGAGTCTATTTACTACAACCTGCAATATGGATCACCACAAGCCAGTCGTGACGAGATCATTGAGGCCGCAAGACTGGCACACATACTTGATTTTATTGAGGGACTGCCCGATGGTTGGGACAGCATTGTCGGTGAACGCGGTCTGAAACTCTCTGGTGGTGAAAAGCAACGCGTTGCCATTGCCCGTGCCATTCTCAAGAAACCAAAAATCCTGGTTTTTGATGAGGCCACTTCTTCTCTCGATAGCAAAACAGAAAAAGCCATACAGGAAACCCTGCAGGAAATTGCCCAGGATCATACAACGCTGGTCATAGCTCATCGCCTGTCTACGGTAGTTGATGCTGATCGAATTCTGGTTATGGATCAGGGGCAACTGATTGAGCAGGGTACACATGACAAACTGGTTGCAAGTCGGGGCATGTATGCCAATATGTGGGAATTGCAGCAACAGGAAACGGATGAAAGTCCTGATGATGGTGAACTTGAACCACAACCCGTCGGCTGATCCATGAAGAATCTGCCTGCGGCCAGAAACTTTTTGTTTCACGATCCTGATGAGGCTATTGTGAACCAGCGTATCAAGCAGATCATTCTGTCTGCCAGGCTGGTATGGCCGTTGACATTGTTAATCAGCGGGTTGTTGTTGTCTGCGTTCTTGCTGATTACAACCTTTGTTCTGGAATTCCAGATTCTTCACTGGAGGCAGTTGCTGATCTTTTTCAGTCTGCTTTCTCTGCTCAGCTTTTTTATCGCGTTCTGGCGTTTTTACCAGCAATTGTTAAAACCGATGGCTAAGCTTGAATCATCGGTAGCTCATGTTTGTCAGGGGGAAAGTGATGATATTTCATTGTCAGAAAATATGGGGATTTTTGATGGTATGGCTCGAGATCTCGGCAGTATTAATGAAGAGCTGATCGACCTGTACGAAGATATGGATGTCCGTGTTGCCCGTCAGACAACGCGCCTGGCCCAGAAAACAGCATCACTGAAAATTCTTTATGATGTGGCTGCTACCATTAATGAGTCGGGAACACTCGAAGAAATGCTGTTGCGCTTTTTGCGAGTGCTTAAGGAAATGGTCAATGGCAAGGCAGCCATTGTGCGCTTAACAACAGAAAACGGTCAGATGAAACTGATTGGTTCAATCGGGCTGGAAAATACGGTACTGACCGAAGAACAGATGTTTCCGGTACAGTTGTGTGTCTGCGGTACGGCACTGACACCAGGCGATATTTTGTGTGAAAAAGACCCTGCTTATTGTTCACGGGTCAATGGCCGCAAGATGTTTAGTAATGATGAAATTGAAGTAGTGAGTGTACCGCTGGAATACCATGATGAACTGCTGGGCAACTACAGCATATTCGTTGAGAAATCCGGCATCACAGAACGTGAAGACATCATGGAATTACTGGCAACGATCGGGTCTCATCTCGGTATGGCAGTGGCCAAGCACCATTCGGACGAAAATGCGCATCGCCTGTCGATAGTAGAAGAACGCAGCAGTTTTGCACATGAGCTTCATGATTCGCTGGCACAGACCCTTGCCAGCCTGCGTTTCCAGGTGCGTATGATGGAAGACAGTCTGGATAAAACACAGCTATCCGAAAATGCAGTGCATGATCTTGAACGTATCCGTAATGGACTTGACGAAGCGCATGTTGAGTTGAGAGAACTGCTGAACAATTTCCGTGCACCGCTTGATGAACGTGGATTAGTCTCTGGTCTGGAAAAAGTCAGCGAGCGATTTGAACACGAAACCGGCATTCATACCTTTTTTCAGCATAATTGCCAGGTGATCAACCTGACGGTTTCCGAACAGATGCAAATTGTTCGTATCCTGCAGGAGTCACTGGCAAACATTCGCAAGCATGCTCAAGCACAGATAGTGCGTGTATTACTGACCTGTGTACCAAAAAATGGTTATCGCATTCTGGTTGAGGATGATGGTGTCGGCTTTACCTATTCCGATAAGGACGGCAAGCCGGGCGAACATATTGGCTTGAGTATTATGGAAGAAAGGGCATTGAAGCTTGGTGGTGAAATACGCATTGAAAGTGAACCGGGTGAAGGAACCAGGATTGAGTTAATTTACAATCCGCGTATGAACTGATGAATTAACTATTATTGTTTACAACCGAGAGCTATTTAAACAGCGAGGAAATCAAGTGCGAATTTTGCTGATTGATGATCATGCCCTGTTCAGGATTGGGTTGCAGGAACTGCTAGAGCGGCGTGGTATCGAAGTTATCGCGGCTATTGGTGATTGTGAAGCTGGTATCATGCAGGTTATCGATAGTCAGCCTGATATCGTGTTACTGGATATGCGTATGCCTCAAATGTCAGGTATCGAGGTATTGCAACAATTGCGAGACAGGCAGCAGAAGATGGCGATTTCAATGTTGACAACCTCCCGTGATGAAAAGGATATCATTGAATCTTTACAGGGTGGTGCCCAGGGGTATCTGCTTAAAGACATGGAGCCGGATGATCTGATCACCGCCCTGAATGATATCCTGAAAGGTAAAACGGTTGTTGCACCCGAGCTTACCTCGGTTCTGGCACGTGCGGTTCAGGGTGAA
Source organism: Gammaproteobacteria bacterium (assembly GCA_013041975.1). Taxonomy (GTDB): domain Bacteria; phylum Pseudomonadota; class Gammaproteobacteria; order Chromatiales; family Chromatiaceae; genus JABDQZ01. Next base: position 13,482 of record JABDQZ010000364.1, on the reverse strand, counting down.
ACAGCAGAATCCACTGAAACGAATGATGTGTTTTCCGGACTGACCCCCCGTGAAAGTGAAATACTTTGCCATTTGGCTGAAGGGCAGAGTAACAAGGTGATTGCAAATCATCTGGGTATTTCGGATGGAACCGTTAAGCTTCACGTCAAATCCATATTGCGTAAACTGGATGTCAATTCACGAGTCGAAGCAGCTGTTATCGCGGTAGAGAAAAAAATGTGTCAGCGCTAAGAGATTGTTTGATGATGAAGTTTGTCAGGTAATAATTATGCAGAAGTTTATTGGCCTTGTTCAAAGGTATCTCAGGGATGTCAGGGAAATCATGCCCTGGGATCTCGAAGAACGCTTGCAGGTAAACCCGGATTTGTTGGTACTTGATGTGCGTGAACCCTATGAGTTTGATGTGATGCACATCGAGGGATCATTGAATGTGCCTCGAGGCATCCTCGAGTCGGCCTGCGAGTGGGATTTTGAAGAGACTGAGCCGAAACTGGTGCGTTGCCGAAAACAGGAAGTCGTGGTTGCCTGTCGTTCAGGGTATCGGAGTGTACTGGCTGCTTTTTCATTGCAGATGCTTGGCTATCAAAATGTCGTATCGCTAAAGACAGGTCTGCGCGGCTGGAATGAATATGAACAGCCAATGGTCGACCGCAACGGTAATCCTGTGGATTTTGACGACGGCGATGATTACTTTGCCACCAAGCTTCGTAAAAGCCAGATGAAACCCGAGGACTGGGTCGAGGAGTGTGGTTAGACAAAAACCACCCTGTTACGCCCTGCATCTTTTGCCTTGTACAGGGCTTCATCACTGCGCTTGATCAGGTCATCAGGCAGTTCACCAGCTTCTGTCATGGAGTCCTGTAATTCAAGATCTAAGGCTCTGCGATTGGCTATGCCGGTGAGTGCATCGGTCAATGATTCTTCCTTGATTTGCAACAGTTGCTTGCGTAATGATTCAGTTTCTTGCGCTAATTCTGTCATTTGCGAATAAAACAAATTCTGACTGTTTAAGGCAGACTGGGTGCCGCTGATCATTCTCTGCACAGCTGATGCCATTTCGTGGGGGGTGCTGGATGAATCGAGTACTTCAGAAAAGCGGGAAAGTTCGGAAGAAAAACCTCCAAGTTCTTCTCCTGAATGTTGCACTTCCCCCTGAATATTGGAAATAACATGGCGTAACTCATCTCTTATTTTTTCCAGGGCCTGGTTGTCCTGAATAAAAAAGCGCTGGTAGATTTCCCACAGTGTTTTCTGGTTGAGCTTCCCGGAGTCATTAAAACTGTCATCGAGAACAGTTTTTAATTCTTCGCTTTTTCCCGAGACATAGTCATAGCTCAGCCTGTAGTTTACAGGGCAAGGGGAGATTTGCTGCTTGGAAAGCAAGGCCAGTGTCAGCCTTAAAAATTCAGATTGCTGTTCAATCGTATGATTGGAATAAGGATAATCCATTAACGGGCCTCTGTAGTTTTGTTCTGAAACAAGTCCGTGCTATTTATTTGGTTATCCCCATGATTTTAAAGTGGTTTAGATGAATTAAAAACCTTTGTTTCGCAAGTTTTCAGGTGGTTCTCAATCATGCAGCTCGGTTCCCGGCTCGACAGGTGATGTAGCCCCGAGGCTTGAATCTTCTGGAGACTGGAACCATGACAGTTTTTCATGTAACTCAACCACTTCGCCAACAATAATCAGGGTGGGAGGTTTGGGTTGTTCTTTTTTGACAATTTCCGGTAAAGAACCAAGTGTGCCGGTAATCACTTTTTGTTGATGAGTCGTCCCCTGCTGAATCAGGGCAGCTGGCATATCAGCCGAAACCCCATGTTCAATCAGTTTGCTGAAAATGACCGGCATTCCCTGCAACCCCATGTAAAACACTACGGTTTGATTTGGCTGGGACAACTGATCCCAGTTGAGATTTACTGTTCCATCTTTAAGGTTACCGGTGACGAAAGTGACGGATTGAGCATAGTCACGGTGTGTCAGCGGGATGCCCGAGTAGGAAGCACAACCTGCTGCTGCAGTAATCCCCGGGATGACCTGAAATGGAACGCCTTCCTCAGCAAGAGTGTCAATTTCTTCTCCACCACGGCCAAAGATGAAGGGGTCACCACCTTTCAGACGCAGTACCCTTTTTCCCTGTTTTGCCAGTTTGGCAAGGCAATTATTGATTTCTTCCTGGCGCATGGCGTGTTTGTCACGTTCCTTGCCAACATAAACACGCTCCGCGTCACGGGATGTCATTTCCAGTATGGGTTTGGAGACGAGTCGGTCGTAGACAACAACATCAGCCTGTTGCATCAGGCGTAAGGCTCTAAAGGTCAGCAGGTCGGGATCGCCTGGGCCGGCGCCCACCAGGTAAACTTCGCCCATTTTTTCGGTTGAATTATACTGCTTCAGTTCCTTTTCCAGAACCGCTTCGGCTTCTTCGTAGTGACCGCTGAATACGCGCTCGGCAAAACCGCCTTCCAGTACGCGGTGCCAGAATGCTTTGCGATCATTTGGATTTTTTAATGCTGACTTGACCTTGTCGCGGTATTTCCCGGCGATTTCAGCCAGTCGTCCGTAACCGGCCGGTATCAGTGATTCGAGTTTTGCCTTTATCTGGCGAGCCAGTACCGGAGATGCGCCGCCAGTTGAAACAGCAGCGATGACAGGGCTGCGATCAATAATAGAGGGCATGATGAAACTGCCGTTTTCCGGATTGTCGATGACATTGCAGGGTATGCCCAGCTGTTCGGCAGCATCGGCAATGTCCCGGTTGATACGTTCATTATCTGTTGCAGCAAAAATTAGTGAATTTCCGTCTTCATCACCCGCCTGGTATTTACGTGCCAGGTAATTAATATTTGCTTTTTGCAGAAGTTGCTGAATTTCAGTACAGATTTCAGGTGAAATCAGCGTGATAACGCCTCCAGCACCTGATAACAGCTTGATTTTACGTGCGGCAACATGGCCACCACCTACAACCAGGCAGGGCTTGTTTTTGATATCCAGAAAAACGGGTAAATAGTTCATGTAGCTTGCTCGAGGTTGAAATCCAACGGAGATAATCAGGAAAATTTATAATTATCCCATCTTGATTTATATTAAGGAATTATAATATACTATTTGGAAAATATTTTCTAACAGGAAACTCCCGACCGTGATCAAGGAAATTGACGCTGACGAGCTCAAAGCACGTCTCGATGCCGGTGATGACATTGAATTACTGGATATCCGCAGTGATGCCGAGATAGCCCAGGGGATTTTACCCGATTCTCAGCATGTGCCTATGCACCTGATTCCGTTACGTATCAATGATTTTTCTAAAGACAAGGATATTGTCCTCTATTGTCGCAGTGGTGCGCGCTCCTATCATGCCTGCAGTTATCTGGCTCAACAGGGCATAACCAACGTGATTAATCTGCGTGGCGGGATTATTGCGTGGGCCAGAAATGGCTACGAGATCGGTAGAATCTAGGCAAAATTACTTGCCTTTGTAATCGTTTTAGAATATAAGAATGCGCTTTCGTAACTTTAATTAACACACATAACCTTCTGGAGGTTTCTCATGGCTGACCAAGAACTTGATGCATCAGGATTGAACTGTCCTTTACCAATTTTACGTGCGAAGAAAACTCTCAACGGTATGGAAGCAGATCAGGTTTTGCATATCATCGCTACCGACCCGGGTTCAGTTAAGGATTTTGAAGCCTTCTGCAAACAGACTGGTAATGAGTTGCTCGAATCCAAAGAAGAAGGTGGCAAATTCCACTTCGAGATTAAAAAGGTTTGATTTAGCCAATCAGTTTTAAAGCCCGATGTCTGGGCAGGAGAAAATAATGGAAGAGAAAAAATTAGCTATTATTGCGACAAAAGGTACGTTGGACTGGGGTTATCCTCCATTCATTTTGGCTTCGACTGCCGCTGCATTAGGCTATGAAACTGAAATCTTTTTCACCTTTTATGGTCTGCAATTGCTCAAAAAAGACCTGGACCTGAAAGTTTCACCGTTGGGAAATCCGGGTATGCCTATGCCAATGGGTATGGACAAATGGTTCCCCACGCTTGGCCTTGCCTTGCCAGGTATGGAAGGAATGATGACCAGCATGATGAAAAAGACAATGGCCTCCAAAGGTGTCGCCAGTCTTGAAGAACTGCGCGAACTTTCCCAGGAAGCAGAAGTTAAACTGATCGCCTGTCAGATGACAGTAGATCTGTTTGAAATGGACACAGCTGATTTTATTGATGATGTTGAATACGCTGGTGCGGCTCGTTTCTTTCAGTTTGCCGGTGAATCTGATATCTGTCTTTATATCTAAGATTGTTACTGTTTCATCGAAAAAAGCCGCCTTATGGCGGTTTTTTTTATTGCCCACATCCCTGTGGGCAACCCTCCGGGCTCCCATATACACGGTCGTGAAAAATTGTTCCTGACAATTTTTTCTTGAAAAAAGATATATAGAAAGAAAACTAATACATTGATTCATTGCGCTTGTATTAGTTTATTAACGGTGTATTATATAAATCCAGTTTATTGATCTCACAGAGAAACTTTCACATGTCTGATCGACGCCTTCAGGTTTTCCATACCGTTGCCCGTTTACTGAGTTTTACCAAAGCCGCCGAAACCCTGCATATGACCCAGCCAGCTGTGACATTTCAGGTTAGACAGCTTGAAGAACAGTTTAATACTCGTCTTTTTGATCGTACTCATAACCGTATCAGTTTAACTGATGCCGGGCAGCGTGTGTATGATTTCTCCGGAAAGATTTTCGATCTATATTCGCAGATGGAAAATGCAGTAAAGGAAATGACTGGTGAGATCAGCGGTGCACTGACCATAGGTGCCAGTACAACGATCGCCGAATACATGCTGCCTGCACTGCTGGGTGACTTTAAATCCAAGTATCCGGATGTGGCGATTCACCTGAAAGTATCAAACTCTGAAGGTGTAGTGGCTATGGTTGAGAATAACACCATAGACCTGGGAGTGGTCGAGGCCAAGGTCTCCAATAAAAACCTTGTTGTGGATGTCTGTCGTGTAGATCACCTGGTTGCCATTTTGCCACCGAATCATGAATTATCTGAACAGAAAGTCGTTACTTTCCAGGAATTGACCCAATTCCCGTTCATTTGTCGTGAAGAAGGTTCTGGTACCCGTGAAGTCATTGGTGATTACCTGACGAAGCAGGAAACAGCCTGTGATCTTAAAATTGCCATGGAACTGGGCAGTCCAGAGGCTGTTAAAGGGGCTGTTGAAGCTGGCATGGGCGTTTCTATTGTGTCTCGTGCCACTATCCAGAAAGAGTTGAGACTGGGAACCCTGGTAGCAGTTGTCCTTGATCCACCGTTGCAAAGACCATTTTCCTTTGTACATCCCAAGCAGAAGTTCCGCCTGCGCGTCATGGAAGAGTTGCTGGATTTTGCCCAGATGTACTGTCAGGATTTTAAAGAGCAGTCCAAATAAGCTGTGTTGCTACCCAATTCCGCTGCCGGCAGCAAGACTCAGCGTCAGCTGATCAAATTATTTTCCAGGCTGGATAAAAATCGTCAGCAGCAATTGCTCGATTTTGCGGAATTTCTTGTTGAGAAACCTTCACAAGGCAATGGTGTAGATAGCGAAGCAGCCGAAAAGCCGGTTGTAGTTACCCGTCCCGATAATGAGTCTGTCATTGCAGCGATCAAACGCCTTTCCAAAAGCTATAGTATGCTAAATAAAGATGATATTTTACATGAGACTTCAGACCTGATGACTTCTCATGTTTTAAAAGGTCGTCCGGCTGAAGAAGTGATTGATGAACTGGAAATCCTGTTTGTTACTCATTATGAGCAAAAATACAAACCCTCTTCCGATGAAGAAGACGGATAGCGAACATGCATGTACTGACACAATGGCTTAAGCATACTTTTTCTGATCCACAGATTGTCTTTCTGACCGTTTTTCTGGTGCTGGCAACTGTGCTGGTGTTGACAGTTGGCGATATTCTGATGCCGGTGATTGCCAGTGGCGTAATTGCTTATTTGCTGGAAGGGGTTGTTAATTTACTGGAGCGTCGCGGCGTCAACCGGATGTTTGCGGTTGTTTCAGTGTTTATCTTCTTTTTATTATTTGTTGCTATTGTGATTTTTGGCATGATTCCTTCACTGTCGAGACAGTTATCTCAACTCGTTAATCAGTTGCCGGAAATTGTTGGACAAGGTCAGCAGGCGCTGATGAAGTTGCCGGAAGAGTACCCGGAATTTATATCCATTGAGAATATCCAGGAAATTTTTCAGGTCATCCGCAGTGAAATGGCAGTATTTGGCCAGCAGCTGGTAACCCTGTCTCTGTCATCGGTTGTTGGTGTCATCACCATCATGATTTACCTGGTGCTGATGCCATTACTGGTTTTCTTTTTTCTGAAGGATAAGAAACTGATTTCTGACTGGTTCACCAGCTTTTTACCGAAAGACAGAAGTTTTGCCTCAAAAGTCTGGAAAGATGTTGATCGCCAGATTGCCAATTATGTACGCGGAAAATTCTGGGAAATTATTATTATCGGGTCAGTATCACTGTTTGCCTTTACCCTGATGGGGTTGCAATATGCCATGCTGCTCGCTGTACTGGTGGGGTTGTCGGTCATTATTCCCTATATCGGTGCTGCTGTTGTGACGATCCCGGTGTTATTGATTGCCTGGTTCCAGTGGGGCTGGAGTTCTGATTTTCTCTGGCTGGCTGTTGCCTACGGTGTAATTCAGGCATTAGACGGTAACGTACTGGTGCCCATGCTGTTTTCCGAGGTTGTAGATTTACACCCGGTGGCAATCGTTGTAGCTATCCTGTTGTTTGGTGGTTTCTGGGGATTCTGGGGAGTTTTTTTTGCCATCCCGCTGGCTACGCTGGTTCAGGCAATCATAACGTCCTGGCCGGGAATTATACTCCCCAAGGAAAATGCTACATCGCCGCCTGACTGAAATTAAAGTTCATGTCATCACTGGCAGGAGAAATAAAATCACCTTGTAGAAAATCGGCCAGTGTTGTCCAGTGCAGGTTTACATAACGCGGGTCTGAAACATTCGCTACAATAACCTTGCACTTCAAGCGATGAGCCTGATTGACATAGGTGTTAATGACATCGGACTCGGTTTCCAGGAGTTTTCGGGCGGTCTTTATGTAATCAACTTTCAGGTATTGCAGCAATTTAAAGGCAGCTTTCTTGGCCGGGAATTCTGACAGGCAAATACTGATTCCCATTGCTTTTAGAATTGAAAAATATTGCTTGGCCTTTTTTATATGAGGAGCCAGTTCGCTAAGGTTGTATTCCAGTATCAGGCTGGTACCTGTCGTATGGTGTGAACGCAGTGCGTCCCTGATCCAGTCTGCATCTGATTCACTTTCAATATCATTGATGGTTTGAGGAAGAAAAATCAGTCCCTGTTTAGCTTCATTCTTAAGTTCATTGATTGAGTCTAAAGCGGATTGCACTGCCCGCTGGTTTAGTTGGCTATGAAGACCCGAACCCTGCGTGGCAGTCACCATGCTATCCCACTGTACAATGCGTTCACCATCCGGAAGTGTCAATAACAGCGAATAGCTGTTATCAGATTTCCCATTGACGCACAGTATTGGCTGGTAGAAATTTTTAAAGAGGTTGCTTTGCAGTGCAACTCTTATTTTGTCGCACAATAAGTCAGCTTCGGAAACTACCGCAGCTGTTACTGGTTCATCTTCAGCTTCAGCTGAAGTGTCAGAAAGGTAATCGGATTCAATAATTTTGTTGCTGTCATCAGGAGATAACTGGGTAATATTGGCCGTTTGGTTAGTCACCTGCAGTTTGATGGCATGGATCAAATCCCTGGTACGGCGAATTCGGTTTTTAATGGTAGCGATAAGATGCTTGGGGCGAATGGGCTTGCTGATAAAATCATCGCCTCCCAGTAATAGTGCGTTAATTTGTTTGTCCTGGTCGGTTTCCCCGGACAGGAAGATGATCGGAGTTGCCAGGTATTGCAGATCATCACGAATAATCGTGGTCAGTTCCAGTCCATCAGCATCCGGCATATAGATATCCATCAGGATAATATCCGGAGCAAAAGTTCTCATTGCATCCATCACCTGTAAAGGATGCGTTACCACATCGGTCACCATGCCTGCCTTGGTGAGAATGGATGAGGCAAACTCAGCCTGTGTCGGATCGTCTTCAATAATGAGTATTTTGAAAGGCTGGGCTTTTTCAGTTTTGCAGAGGTTTTCTATTTCCTGGCTTATCTGCTCAGCATCGTGAGGGGGTGAAAAATAGCGGGAAACACCGGAGCGCATGGCTAAGAGACGTGTCGCAGTGTCATCATGATGACTGATGAGTAACAGCGCGACATATTGATCGTGGGAATCAATCAGTGTGCTGTGGATTGTTGAAAGCTCATCGATGTTATCAGTTTCGAGAATGACGAGATCTGGCCTGGTTTGCTTGATCAGGCTGATGCCAATGTTGATATCGGAAACGTGTTTAGTGTCGTAAAGGCTTTTATCCAGTTTGTTACAGATTGATGAGCAGATTTCATTCTTGCTGCTAATAACGTATATCAGTTTTTTTGAAGGCACTAGAGATCGTTGATAATCCTCAACAGCCTGCTGTAGAGTGGCCTCCAGATTATCAAAAAAATCATTGATCTGGGTAATTTGAGTGGAACTGGGTATGGCATTTTTATCAATAAATGGCCCCAGGTAATCCTGAATGGCTCGCGATGAGTCATGAAGTGCTGACAGATCGTGGAAGGCCGACTTGCTGGTAATGTCGGTAATCAGTTCATACAGCCTGTTAAAAGATGATTCTGACCAGGCATCCTGGGAAATCCTGTTCCAGTTTCTTTGGGACGAGACAAGCATGCCGGGGAGGTTTTCCAGGAAATATTCCTTACTGTTTTCTTCCGGAAATAATTCTGAGATGTTATTCATAAGGAGGTCCTGTGAATCATTTTAGTGCGGGAATAAGGTTTTTGTTATTATTTTACCTATGACCTCACAGCACAATAATAGATTGAGCGGCTATCTTGAGCAACAGTCAGTTATATCGAGGGAAGGAACTTTTCTGGGACTGGTCTCTTTGACAGGCACCTTGCTGTCGTATTTTTTACTTTTGTCTTCTTTGCCTGAGCTTCATATCTGGATAGCAGCAATGCTGATGATCAGTTGTTTTCAGCTCGTTATTGGCGTGCTGGCCTGGACGCAACTTCGTCAAGCAAGTCTTCCCGGGAAATTCATCAACTGGGTCTTCTTTTTTCTGTTTATTTGCGGGGCATTGTTATGGGGTAGTTTGTCCGGTTTGCTCGAAACAGGTGTATCGGCAGATTCTGAAGATGGGGTCTGGCTGTTTTTTATGGTCGTTATCATGGTCATGGCCATATTCAGGGGAGGACTGTTTTACCAATTGTTATGGCTGGTTATGGCTGCGATACCATTTGTCGTAATGAATCTGTCTAATGACGGTTTTCTTGAAGGTTCCCGGTTGGTCATATCCTTGGGTTTCGTGTTTGTAGCGATATTGTTCATGATTCTGCCTCATAGAAAACATGTTGAATCCATCGAAGATGAGTCCTTTGAAAAATTACAGAAAGATTATGAGCAGTTACAGATTGCCTTTAATGCACAGGATTCTGCAATAGCTGCTGAAACAACACTGCGGCAGGCGGTAGAAGAGTCCTTGCGTCATGCCAACAGAATTGCCGAAGTGGCGAGTCGCTCCAAGACCGAATTTATGGCGACCATAGGGCATGAAATCAGGACGCCTCTGAACGGGATTATTCCGATTCTTGAAATGTTGGCAGGAACTGGACTTAATCAGGAGCAAATGAACCTTGTAAAAACCGCATCGAATTCATCTTTTCATCTGTTGGGTATCATTAACGATATCCTTGATTATTCAAAAGCGGAAGTCGGTAAGCTTGAGATTGAAAATATTGAGCTGGATTTACAAGGGGTTGTTCATTCAGTCACCGACTTGATGAGGCAGTCTGCTGAAGAAAAGGGTCTGTTTCTAAACGTGGTGTTTGCACCGGACGTGCCCAGAAGAGTCAGAGGAGATACGCTCCGTCTGAAACAGATTATTACCAATCTGTTGAGTAATGCCTTGAAGTTCACCGAAGAAGGCGGAGTTTCCGTTGAAATTTCATTAAGACAAGAATCTGCGCGGGAAGTGGAGTTGTTGTTTACCGTCAGAGATACCGGGATTGGTATGTCTGAACTGATCACCCGAAAGCTGTTTCAATCGTTTACCCAGGCCGATGCATCAACGACGCGTAATTATGGAGGCACAGGTCTGGGGCTTGCAATTTGTAAACGGCTGGTTGAATTGATGGGAGGAGAGATCGGGGTCAAGTCAACCCAAGGTAAGGGTTCTATTTTCTGGTTCTTTCTGCCGATGCGAAAATCCCTCAAGGACGTACCGGCACGCCGGGAAAAGGTTGAAGATGCCCGCATTCTTTATTTTCTGAAGAATTCCAGAAAAAAAGATATTTATGAAATGATCCAGGCCGATTACAAGGTTCATGTCGAATTATCACAGGATCTGAATGATATTCTGCAGAAGTTGAAACAAGCGGAAAGGCCGCAGGAAAATAATGCCTTCGATCTATTGATTATCGATGTTGTCGGCTCAGAACTGACAGCGGTAAACGATGTACAGATTATCGGACGTGCAATAAAAAACAGCCCGACCCAGATCATTGCGATCAATGCCTTGCCATCCATTGCCAGGGAGTTGCGAGATCGAGGAGCCAATAGTGTATTGCAGCGCCCATTCAATGCAGAAATGTTCAGGCAAAACCTTTTCAGGTTGTTGGATATAGGTCTTGATAGCCAGACTGTTGAAAGCACAAATGAAAATGGCATGCTTGAAAACCTCATGAATCTCAGTTCAGCATCAATCCAGCTAAAGGAGCAAGACCAGAATCCTGAAAATACCTATGATGCGAAAGTACTGCTGGTTGAAGACAATCCGATAAACCGTGAAGTCGCCAGGAAAATGCTGATCTTTTATGGTTTGGATGTTGATGTTGCAGAGGATGGTTATCAGGCTTTGCAGGCGATGAAATTACGGTCCTATGACCTGGTGTTTATGGACTGTCAGATGCCGCGTATGGATGGCTTTGAAGCGACCAGGTTATGGCGCAATCATGAGCAGGAACAGGATCATGGTTTATCAACAAAACACAGAATGGTGATTATTGCGATAACGGCCAACGCCATGCGTGGAGACCGTGAGAAATGTATCGCTGCAAAAATGGATGATTATCTACCTAAGCCATTGACCCGTTCATTTCTCAACCAGATGCTTCAAAAATGGCTGTCTGAAAAAGTTTCCGGTAAAGTCAGTGTGCAGAATACTCACCCAGCTGATAACACGACTGACAAGAAGATGGATGAGTTGCTTGATCTCAGTGTTATTGATGAGTTAAAGCAGGTAATGGGTGATGATTATAAAAACGTGATTCACAGTTATCTTCAGCACTCGTCACAACTGTTTACCCGAATGAAACATATGGCCAGTGAGGGTAATGCTGAAGAGGTTAGGCGATCGGTACACTCGTTTAAGTCCAGCAGCAAAAATGTCGGTGCAATCAAGCTGGGAGACAGGGCTCTGGCGCTTGAACAGCAATTACGCAACAAGCAAGAGGTCGATCTGAATCATTCTGTACAGAGATTGCTGGTAGATTATGACCAGGTCGCAAAAGCTCTGGAAAAAGTGTTATAGCGTTTGGGAAGCAAAATCAGCCAGTCGCGACCTTTCACCACGTTGCAGCGTAATATGTCCGCTATGGTCCCAGTTCTTGAACCGGTCTACGACATAAGTCAGTCCTGAAGAAGTCTCTGTCAGATACGGTGTATCAATCTGGGCTACGTTTCCGAGACAGACAATTTTAGTTCCCGGTCCGGCACGTGTTATCAGGGTTTTCATCTGCTTGGGTGTCAGGTTCTGGGCTTCATCCAGAATAATGTATTTATTCAGGAAGGTTCGGCCACGCATGAAGTTCAGAGAATGAATACGGATACGTGAACGCAGCAGGTCGTCAGTGGCGGCACGTCCCCATTCGCCGCCTTCAGTCTGGGTGAGTACTTCAAGGTTGTCCATTAAAGCCCCCATCCAGGGAGTCATTTTTTCTTCTTCAGTACCAGGTAAAAAGCCAATGTCTTCACCAACAGGAACCGTAACACGACTCATGACGATTTCCTTGTAGACGTTATGGTCAAGTACCTGTGTCAGTCCAGCGGCGAGAGCCAGCAGGGTTTTACCGGTTCCTGCGGTACCCAGCAGACTGACAAAGTCAATCTCCGGATTCATTAGCAGGTTTAATGCAAAATTCTGTTCACGGTTGCGTGCGTTGATGCCCCATACAGAGCGTTTAGTGGTGCGGTAATCGTCAACGAGCTCTATCATCGCATCATCGCCATCCATGGAAACGACCATGGCTTCGAAGGCTGCGTCATCTTCTGTGTACAGAAACTGGTTAGGGTACCATTCCCGGGTATTGGGACCTTCTACACGATAAAAAGTATGGCCATCTTCACGCCAGGACTCCATGTTCTTGCTGTGGGTTTCCCAGAAGTCCTCGGAAAGCTCGGTTTCGCCCTTGTACAGCAGGGTCAGGTCATCGAGGGCCTGGTCATTCTGGTAATCTTCCGCCTGCAGACCGATAACAGCAGCCTTGATGCGCAGGTTGATGTCCTTGGACACCATGATAACCTGGCTGTCCTTGTATAAGTCCTGCAGTGCCAGGGCGGTTGACAGGATATTGTTGTCAGGTGTCATGCCCGGCAGTGAGTCCGGCAGGCTGTTTTGCAGTTGTTCAGTCTGGAAAAACAGATGCCCGCATTGCTGTTCCTCGTCTTCAGTGTTTTTTACACAAGGCAGAGGCAAACCGTTGGAAATTTCCTCTTTACTTGCACAGGCCATCAGTTCATCAAGAAAACGACTGACCTGGCGCACGTTGCGGGCAACTTCCGACATACCTTTTTTACCGTTGTCGAGTTCTTCCAGAACCACCATGGGTAAAAAGATATTGTGTTCGGCAAACCGGAAAATCGAGGTGGGATCGTGCATCAGTACGTTGGTATCAAGGACGTAAATGCGTGGGCTGTTATGTGGAACCATAAATTCTTTATCTATTATCTATGTAATTATTTTTTCGGAGTTTCTCATTGATTTCACCGCATGTCATCCTGACAAAATGGTGAGATACTTTAGATTGTTAGGGTATTGCTAAATCTTTATTCAAGGCCTTGACGGCATCAAGCACTTCTTCAACATGACCCTTGACCTTGACGCCACGCCATTCCTGCCTGAGCTTTCCTTCACGATCAATTATAAAGGTGCTGCGCTCGATACCACGAACCTTTTTACCATACATGTTCTTCATCTTGATGACATCGAATGCCGTACAAAGTGTTTCTTCTTTGTCGGAAAGTAATTCAAAAGGGAATCCCTGCTTGTCCTTGAAGTTCTGCTGGGCTTTTACACTGTCGCGGGA
>JABDQZ010000363.1 GCA_013041975.1 Gammaproteobacteria bacterium | reverse complement strand
GTCGTCGCGGTCAGTGTGGCTTACATCATAGCGGATAAAAAACTCGGTTTTATCCTCGGGTCGAACAGTAAATTGAAGGTAATATCCATCGGCCACATGGTCGTTATTGTCATGCAGAACAGAAAGGTTTTGCCAGTCAATGTCCTGTTGCATATATTCGGCCGTTATGCTCCAGTGTTCATGATTATATTCCAGGGAAAAGATATCGAGGTCAAAGTCGATTTGTCCTGCACTGATAGGGTCGAAAAGGCCGGGTTCATATTCCATATCGCCGAGTGCCTTGGTATAACCCAGCCTTAGAAGACCTCCCATGTGCTCGTAGATAAACCGGGTTACAGACAGGGGCTTTCTTTCTTCCAGGACACCAGGGAAGTTGCGGGCAAGGTAGGTATGCTCAACATTTACCCCCATTTCGGCATATCCGTAAGCAGACTGAACATACAAGTCAGCATTATCCATGCTGATATCCGCATACAGCTGAAGGCCATCACTGTGCATCACCAGGTTGCGAACCTTGTCAAAATAGATTGACTGGGGTAACAAAATACCATTGCGTGTTACGGCAGCATCGCGTCCGTCGTTATAGAGTCCGTAAGGGTTTTTTGTACGTCCAACACGGATGCCGCCAAGCCAGTTTTCATTCGAGATGGCATTAAAGTCCAGCATGGCATAATCAATGTCAGGTTTGCCGTCATAAAAGGCGCCAGTTGTTCTGGAAATGACCTGGGCTGATCCAAAAACACGTTCCGAGAGTCTTCCTGAGATATTGATGCCCAGTTCAGTAAACTCGAAGCTGCCGTTATCACTGGATTCGCCAAAAAAGTTGTTGTCGGTCGTATAGGTATAGCCTTGCGTGATAAAACCATGTATCTGGCTGTTGCCATTTTTAAAGGCTTTATCAAACAAACCCGTATCGGCAGAAACATTGTTCCATGCACTTAAACAGCAAAAGAAAAGCGCAAGATAGGTGTTATTCTTCATTTTTCTGATCCTTGGTTTGTAAAGGTGCATAGCCAATTGCTCCCGGGGTATTCATTACCCTGCTGCGCATTTCTTCAATGGAATCAACTTCAATAGGGGCTTGTCCTGTTCCGGTGAAAACCAGTCTGTTCCAGGTTTTTCGTAAGCGATGTGAAAATATGCCCAGTGCATTCTTGCAGAATGATTTGTGGACAGGATGTTGGTCAGGTAAAACAAAAACATGGATGGCAGATCCATCCTGCCAGGTTCTGCGGCGCATACTGAAAATCGAACGCAGTTCACTGGAACTGATTTCCTGTGAAACATTGGAGTTTACAATGAAGTTTTCAGTAGACCAGACAACACCAGGTATTAGTAAAAAGCATACAGCTGTCAGGAAACCGCAAGTATATAAGGTTTTTTTAAGAATGGTCCTGTTCCCTTATTTTTATGCATTTAATCCGTTTTGCTGAAAGCTTAGATGAAAAAATAGCAATACACAATTAAGCGAAACTAAAGTTTACTGATCTTTTGAACCTGTTCTCGTAGCTGAGTCAAAGCATCATTGGCTTTTGCCAGCTTGTCTTTTTCCTTTTGTACGACAGCTTCTGGTGCTTTGTCGATAAATTTGGGGTTAGACAGTTTGCCTTCGGTACGTTTCATGTCGGCTTCAATTTTACCAATTTCCTTATTCAGGCGTTCCAGTTCGGCTTCCTTGTCAATCAGGCCGGCTAACGGAATCAGTACTTTCATTTTGCCAACCAGGGCAATAGCTGACTCAGGCGCTTCATCGCTAACCGACAAGACAGTGACCGATTCTGTCTTTGCCAGGAAGTTCAGGTACTGGCGTGTCGCTTCCAGGTTTGCCTTGTCGGAATCAGAGGCATTTTCCAGCAACACCGGCAATGGCTTGCCGGGGGAGATATTCATTTCACCACGTATCTGGCGGATGCCAAGAATGAACAGCTTGAGCCATTCCATTTCTGTTTCGGCTTCCGTGTCCTGCAGTGAGTCATCAGCAACGGGATAAGACTGCTGCATAATTGTAGGCGCATCTATGGCGGCCAGTGGCGCTGCTTTCTGCCAAATCTCTGCCGTGATGAATGGCATGATGGGATGAGTCATGCGCAATAAAGCTTCGAGTACATCAACCAGCGTTTTCCGGGTGCCACGTTTGGCCTCTTCTGATGCAGAGCCATCATTCAATACCGGCTTGGAAAGTTCCAGGTACCAGTCACAGTATTCATTCCAGACAAACTCGTAAATGGCTTGTGCAGCATGGTCGAAGCGATAGCCCTCCAGGGCTGTGGTAATGGCTTCAACCGTATCCTGCAGTTTAGAGGTTATCCAGCGGTCGGCGATGGAGTAGTCGACTTCATCATTGCCGGAATAGCCACAGTCATGACCTTCAGTGTTCATAAATACATAACGAGAGGCATTCCAGATCTTGTTACAGAAGTTGCGGTAACCTTCAATGCGGTTCATATCGAACTTGATATCACGGCCAGTGGCTGCCAGTGCAGCAAAAGTAAAGCGCAATGAGTCAGTGCCAAAACTGGCGATACCGTCAGGAAACTCCTTGCGAGTCTGTTTTTCAATTTTGCGGGCCAATTGCGGCTGCATCATGCCTTTGGTACGTTTTTCGACCAGTGCTTCCAGGCCGATGCCATCAATCAGGTCAATGGGATCGAGTACATTGCCCTTGGATTTCGACATCTTGTCACCATGACTGTCGCGCACCAGCCCATGCACATACACTTCATGGAAAGGCACCTGTCCATCCATGAATTTCAGCCCCATCATAATCATGCGGGCAACCCAGAAGAAAATGATATCGAAACCTGTGACCAGCACATTGGTTGGATAGAACTGTTTCAGGCGTTCGCTATCTTCAGGCCAGCCTAATGTAGAGAAAGGCCAAAGTGCTGAACTGAACCAGGTATCGAGTACATCTTCGTCCTGACGTAACGCATAATCTGCGGACAGGTTATGTTTTTTACGAATTTCCTGTTCATCGCGGCCAACATAAACATTGCCTTCGTCATCGTACCAGGCAGGTATGCGATGTCCCCACCAGATCTGACGGCTGATACACCAGTCCTGGATATTGCGCATCCATTCGTAATAGGTATTTTTCCAGTTGTCAGGTACGAACTTGATATCGCCATTTTCCACCGCTTCAATCGCCGGCTTTGCCAGCGGAGCGATTTTGACATACCACTGATTGGTCAGGAAAGGTTCAATAACAGTACCCGAACGGTCGCCGCGCGGAACCATGAGCTTGTGATCCTTGATCTTGACCAGCAAGTCCAGGGCTTCGAGATCTTTCACTATCTGCTTGCGAGCCTCGTAACGATCCATGCCGATATAGGCTGCAGGAATCAATGCATCTTCATCTGCATCATTTTCACGGATTGCGGCATCTTCGGTGAAAATATTGATGAGACCACCGTGAATCTGGCTGCTGACAGGCAGTTCGTCACGGTGGCGCTGCCACACTTCATAGTCATTGAAATCATGGGCAGGGGTAATTTTTACGCAGCCGGTACCAAATTCAGGGTCCGCATGCTCATCAGCGATAATCGGAATCCTGCGTCCTGTTAATGGTAGTTCAACCAGTTCACCAATCAGGTGTTTGTAGCGTTCATCTTCCGGGTTGACGGCAACCGCACAGTCACCCAGCATGGTTTCAGGGCGCGTTGTCGAAACAATCATGTGACCCGTGCCATTGGATAGCGGGTAGCGCATGTCCCACATGTGGCCATTTTCTTCCTCGGAAATGACTTCCAGGTCGGAAACAGCGGTATGCAGTTTGGTGTCCCAGTTCACAAGACGTTTGCCGCGGTAAATCAGCCCTTCTTCATGCAAGCGTACAAAAACCTCTTTCACGGCATCAGACAGCCCATCATCCATGGTGAAGCGCTCATGCTGCCAGTCGAGCGATGAGCCGAGCCGGCGTAGCTGGCGGGTGATATTGCCGCCGGATTCTTCACGCCATTCCCAGATGCGATCAATGAAGGCATCACGCCCCAGGTCGTGGCGTTTCTTGCCATCAGCTTCGAGCTGGCGTTCCACCACCATTTGCGTAGCGATACCGGCATGGTCGGTGCCGGGTTGCCACAGTGTAGGACGGCCCCGCATACGGTTGAAGCGTATCAGGGTGTCCATGATGGTATTGTTGAATCCATGTCCCATGTGCAGGCTACCGGTGACATTGGGAGGAGGGATCATAATGCAGTAAGGGTTTTCTGCCTGATCTCCGTGGCCTTCGG
>JABDQZ010000357.1 GCA_013041975.1 Gammaproteobacteria bacterium | reverse complement strand
GTCATGCAGCACGTGATGAAACCGATAATGATCAGGCCAGTGTCAATGATATAAAACAAAAACTCGAATCTATGCTGGCAGCTACGTCTAATGGAGTATCTGAAGAGGTTTCATCAGACAGTAGCGCTGAAAAATGTGAAGCAACGGCAGTGGCAGTGGTTTGCGAAAGCAAAGACGCAGTGGTCAGTGAAAAAAGTATCAGTCAATGGAAGATTCATTTCCATCCGCATGCTGAAATTTTGCAGAGCGGTAATGAACCCGGGCGAATATTTCGTGAATTGCAAAACCTGGGTGAACTCCAGCTTAAAGCAGATACATCCGCTATTCCTGATCTTGATGAAATAGATCCAGTTTTATCTTACCTGGGATGGGAGCTTGAGCTTACCGGGGATATCAGCAGGGAAGATATCGATGAACTGTTTAACTGGGTTGTTGATGATAGTGACCTGGAAATTGAATTGCTGAGTGAACCAGATGCACAGGCAGAAACCAACGAACAAACAACCGGGCCGGACACCGCGAAGGTATCCGAGACGGTGACTGGTGATGCTATAGTGCCGGCAGATGACGTTGTGGCTGCCCCAGTTGAGAATACTAATGATGTCACTGACGAAACATCGCAGAACGAGCAGAAAGCCGTTTCGGAATCAACGCCGACAGCATCAACGGCAACACCTGCGTCCACAGCCAAGGACACAGCCAAGGACACAGCCAAGGACACAGCCAAGGGCAGTAAAGATTCAGGTTCAATTCGTGTGGCCATTAACAAAGTAGATGACCTGATTAACATGGTGGGTGAGCTGGTCATTACGCAGTCGATGTTGAGCCAGACCGGTAAAGACCTCAGCAGTCTTGATGCAAGTCATCTTGAGAAGCTGCGCGATGGATTGTCGCAACTGGAACGTAATACCCGCGAATTGCAGGAAAGTGTGCTGCAAATTCGCATGCTGCCGATCAGCTTTTCTTTTAGCCGTTTTCCACGGCTGGTGCGCGATTTAAGCGGGAAGATGGGCAAGCAGATCGAACTCAAATTGACCGGAGAGCACACCGAACTTGACAAGACTGTGCTGGAAAAAATTGGTGATCCCCTGGTACACCTGGTGCGTAATTCATTAGATCATGGCATCGAAACACCGGAAGTCAGAAAAGCTGCAGGTAAACCTGAAACTGGCACGCTGGAGCTGCGAGCCTACCATGAAGGCGGCGATATTATTATCAAGGTGATTGATGATGGCGCCGGCTTGAACCGGGACAGGATTTTGCAAAAGGCGATTGAAAAAGGCCTGGTCAATGAACACGAAGAGTTGTCCGATGAGCGTATTTATAACCTGATTTTTGCACCTGGTTTTTCTACTGCAGAACAGCTCAGCGAAGTTTCCGGGCGCGGTGTTGGTATGGATGTGGTCCGGCGCAATGTACGTGATCTTGGCGGTAACGTTAGTATTTCTT
Organism: Gammaproteobacteria bacterium; assembly: GCA_013041975.1. Classification (GTDB taxonomy): domain Bacteria; phylum Pseudomonadota; class Gammaproteobacteria; order Chromatiales; family Chromatiaceae; genus JABDQZ01. Next base: position 624 of record JABDQZ010000357.1, on the reverse strand, counting down.
CCAATGACGGCGCCGGTAGTACTGTGACTATTCGTCTGCCACTGACGCTGGCAATTCTTGATGGTCAGCTGGCACGTGTTGGTGATGAGACCTACATTATTTCCCTGGTATCTATTGTTGAATCCTTGCAGATGCAGCCTGAACAGTTGAGCAGTATTACTGGGCAGTCAGAACTTTATCGTCTGCGTGATGAATATATACCGATTATTCGGGTCAACGAACTGTTTGGCATGAAGACAGGTAAATCCGAGCTTGAAGATGGTCTGTTAATGGTCGTCGAAGCGGATAACCAGCTTGTGGGTTTATTTGTCGACGAGTTACTGGGTCAGCAGCAGGTGGTTATCAAAAGTCTGGAAACTAACTTCCGGCAAATTCAGGGTATCTCAGGTGCCACTATTCTGGGTGACGGTACCGTCGCTCTTATCGTGGATGTTGCCGGATTAATCCAGCGTCACACCAAAGAATGCAAACGTAACCGCGTAGCACTCAAAGTGGTTGCGTAGACAGGAGAAAACATATGAGCGCAATACAGGCACAAATTTCCGAAAATATATTACAGGCCGAAGATGGCCTGGATCAGTATCTCACTTTCATGCTGGCTGATGAGGAATACGGAGTTGATAT
>JABDQZ010000001.1 GCA_013041975.1 Gammaproteobacteria bacterium | reverse complement strand
GTCAAATACCGGGATAAAGTTGGTACCACCGCCGCCATGAATTTCAGGTAGCTCAATTTCATCCCAGGGCTCAAATATAAAAGGAGCATCTTTTGCAATTTGTGCATCACAGGGCAGTAAGGTAATGCGTGCGCGAATCTGCGCTTTCAGTGCATCGATTTCGGAAAGGAATTCGTTGATTTCATCATTTTTGATTGAACCACTGGTATCGACAGCAACACAGATGTTGATTTGCGAACTTCTTAAAGACGGAAAAATGGCAGAACCTTCCCGGCGTGATGGGCGCATGTAGCTGAAGTCATCCCGTGCTGTGGAGGTCATGTAGTGGGCCAACAGCATACGCCAGGGTAATTGTGGCTGTAACAGATGGTCGATCATGCGAGCCATAGAGCCGTCAAGGTTGCCCGACTGTATGGCCTGTTGGGCGGCTCCTGCCATACGCTGTTGCCATTGGACAGCCAGTGTTTCCCTTTCCTGTGGTGTTAAAGGAGGCGGGCTGTCCGCACCATCATTCTGATCTGCCTGGTTGCCCTCACCTGGTTTAGGCGTGGCTGACTGCTGACTTTGGGGATCATGTTCAGGCTTTTGAGCACTTTGTTGTTCCGGTTCGCTACCTGATTCATTGCCCTTGTTACTGGCATTTTCTGGAGGGGTGTTTTTCGGAGGTGGGTTGTTTTGTGCTCCTCCATCCTGTTCATCCTGATCGTAGACGTGCTTATCGAGTGTTTCGCTGTCGTCATTCTCATCCAACAGTGGATAGATTTCTTCAGCTGTCATGCCTTTATATTGATGAAAAATGACAGTCTCTGGTGGTGGAACAAGGCCATCATCAATCAGTAATGGATTGATAGCGAAATCGCAGGCGAGGTCCCAGCGATGCTTGATGCGGTGTTGACGACGTGCAAAGTGTGACAGGGCGCAATGCAGGGCTTCATGAGCCAGCATAAACTGAGTCTGGCTCAAGGTGAGCGAATCGATGTATTCAGGATTGTAGTAAAAGGTCTTGGCATCGGTTGCCGTGGTTGTGCACCAGCTATTGTTGGCAGCCACCATGGGAAGGCGCAATACCAGTGCGCCGAGAAAGGGCTTGTCCAGAATCAGCCGGGTTCTCGCCGAGGCAAGTTTTGTTTCAATAAGATCCGTGTTGAGGGCGGTTTCACTCATAGAGCATGACATCGGCAATCAGATTGGCCCAGTCAGCAAACTGGGGGATACTAAACAGGGCTTCACCAGTAGCACGATGCATATCCGAGACAAGCATAACCCCCATTTCTTTTTGTGGAAAACGTGATGCATATTCAAGAATATTGCCAACAACGGTTTCAAAATTATCTTCAGATTGTGCACGAATAGCCTTGCCAACCAGAGCAGCTGCAACGGCATATTGCAGGTCGATTTCTGAAGGGATGACTGATTCCTCTCCCTGGATAATGGCATCCAGATCAGGCATTTTGTCGAGACTGCTGACAAATGCATGTAATTCAATACCCGCCGCCGGTCCTACGCAGGCCTGTAATGTGCCGAGTAGCAAGGCTGGGTTGTTATCGAATTTTTTCAAGGCGCGGTGAGCGAATTCCCAGGAGCGCGGGGAGGGAAATGCGACCGGGTTATGTGCGGGGTCGAAGTCGAACAGCAGTTCCGGGCGAAATCGCAGAAAAGCAATAATACGTTCATCGATATCGTTTTTATAAGCCCAGCCAACCCAGTCATCAAGATGTGTTTCGATCTCGAAATGGGAAAAACGGTTGGCTAGCGGGGAGGGCATTGTATAGGTGACACCGCGGTCGCCCTGGCGATTTCCGGCTGCAAAAATTGCCCAGCCCTCAGGTACCTGGTATTCACCCAGTTTGCGATCCAGTATCAGCTGATAAGCCGCTGCTGAAACGCTCGGAGGTGCCGATGTGATTTCATCAAGAAACAGGATGCCCTTTTTTCCGTGACGTTTTACATCAGGTAAAATGGACGGGGCTGCCCACTCTACGAGCTCTCCTGATCGAAAAGGGATACCGCGCAAGTCACTGGGTTCCATCTGGGATAAGCGGATATCGATGATGGAAACCCCATGTTTTTCAGCTATCTGGGCAATAATCTGAGATTTTCCCACACCGGGGGGCCCCCAGAGCATGACCGGGGTATGGTGACCATGTTCGGTGCTGAGGAATTCCTGGTCGAGAACGTTTGAAATCTGTGCCGGGCGCATGACTGCTCCAAGTTTAGGTAATGTCTTTTTAATTCAGGCGGCTAGCATGATTTGTTGCAAGGTAAATTTCAACACAATCTCGCTGGGGTTTACTAAAGTTTATGTATGGATGATAAAAAAAATGTAAATTAACTGGAATTTTTTGTGGCGTTTATTAGAAAAAACTTGTATTCTTGCCCACGTTTTTTCACGGGCCTCCATTCGGTGGCTTATGTGCATAAATTTGCATTAACCAAATTGATAAACTAAAGGTAAGACTTCGGAGATCCGGATTATGAACCAGACTTATTATGACGCAGTAACAAAAATGGAAGAAATGGGATGTCAAGATGAATACATCCAGGGCTGGCAGGCAGGCTTTCTCCAGAATCCAGTGCGTGAGGAACAGCGTGTAACTGAAGCCTATGAAGCAGGTTACGCTGATGGCGAAGAAAAATCTGAAGAAAACTTCGGTAACTGGGTTAAATCATAAGTCCGGATTATCCATGTAGTTTTAAAAAGGCGGGTTAACCCGCCTTTTTTTTGTCCGGCACATCCCTGTGCCGTCGCCTTCGGGCTTACGCGAAAGGATTGTCTGGAATAATCCTCAACAGCTTTAGCTGGCCTGTAAGGCGAAGGCAGTAGGCCTGAGTAAAAATTATTCCTGACAATTTTTTGTCCGGCACATTCCTGTGTCGTCCCCTGTAAAACCTAACAATCCTTGTCTATTATTCAATTATATTTCCCACTGCATCTCAAACTGTCTTCGGAGTAAGAGTTGTTAATGACAGATCTCCAGAAAAATGGTGTGCGGCAAACCATTGATGGTGAGCTTAAGGTTTACTACGATGGTTACTGGATCAAATGCTATGAAGCACCCAAGGATAATCTTTCAGCCAAGAAAAGTTTGATCCAGTCACTGACACGCCGTCTGTTCAATCACATGGAACACGGCATCAATATTCCCGGACGCCTTCTGGTACAGGTCAGGGAAGCTTATGAAGCTGAAACGGACCCCAAAAAAAAGCGAATTAAAGGGGCCATGCTTGCCGGAGCATTGTTCAACCGTGCCGCCGATATTTTTACCCATCTTGTTGACCTGGAAGCCGATGGCGTAGATATCCTGCCTGGCAATGACCTGATGCATTCTTGCGGTTTATGTTTGCAGGAAGCCCTTGAACTTGGAAAACTGGTTAAACATCGTAATGGCGATGAAGGCATTGATGAATTATGGGGCGAGCCTTTCAAGGCTTTTATGATGTCGGTTGAGGATTTTTATGAAAGCCGTTACGTAAAGATCGCCATGACCATGAAAAATATTGATGATATTGCTGACTACATGGCTGCTATTGTACGTGACGATAAGCGATTTATCGGCCTTGAGTCACTGATTGTTGAGTTTGCTCAAGCCGCACGCCACAAGTGTGAAACTTTGCGAACCGATGATGATATTTTTGATATCTGGTCAGATTTCGTGGTGGCAGGTGAACACATTTCCGAATTCATGCCGTCTGAAGAGCAGAATGACGAGATCGACATGATCAATCGTCTGGATATGCGGCACATGCTCAAGGGCGGTATACGCCTGATTGCCTCGATTACCCGTGCTCGTGTACCCATGCCCAAGAGTACAGAAAACTATTTTGCGGATTGTGAGGGCTACAAATTGCGGTGCCGCTGCTAGGATTATTCAAACAGGTTATCAATTGCCCGATTTAACTGTTTGTCCACATCCGGGCCATCCTTGTCCATAACCTGATCAATGACCCAGCGGTTTTCACCTTTATCCCCCATGATCTGCTGAATGCAGTAGCCCATATGTCTCAAAAAGGGATAACTGGGGCCGTCATCGCTGTAATTCAGTTCCGAGTATTCTTGTCCGCGTTCGTTGAGACGGGCAACGAATGGGCCAATGTGGTCCCCTTCACCAAACAGATCCCGGCTGTTGCCGTGCACATGGGCAGCCAGTTTTTTGGTGGTGGCGTAGATCAGCTCTTTGCGGGATTTATCATCCATTTGGTAACGGATATTGGCAAGGCGATCGGTGATATTCAACTGGAAAATCACGTATTCGAAGATGACATCCATGCGTTGTCGATCGTTATTGTAGACGAAATCTTCACCATGCAGGGTAATCGCCTTGTCTTTAGCGATACGCCAGATAATGTATGCGATTGCACCGGCGATTTCTTCAACGGACCTTTCCTGGTCGTCATCGTGCCAGTGGCTTTTGATTCGTAATGCCATAATAAAAAGGGGTCAGACCCCATTTAACCTGTGTTAATCTTTATGATGCCAGTTTATCAAGTTCAATGGGGTCTGACCCCTGTTTATTGACCATTTAAAGAGAGTAGTAATTATGGCGATGGAATTCTCTAAGGAGCGGCATGTTGTTCCGCTCAAGACCATTAGTGAAGTAAAGCCCAACACTTTTATCTTCGAACGTCCGGGGGCATTACCGCTGGATTTCTGTGATGAGGTTATCCGCCGCTTTGAGGCAGACAAGCATTATCAGCGCAAAGGGCGTGTTGGTCAGATGATTCAGGAAGACCAGCAGGTCAAAAGTACCATGGACCTGGTGGTGAGTGATAAAGAAGACTGGAAAGATATTGATGAAATCTTCTTCAGAACAACCGCGGCAGCGATGAATGAGTTTTGCCGTTCCTACCCTTATTTCGGGCAGGGTTTCAAGGATATGGGGTACCAGGT
>JABDQZ010000347.1 GCA_013041975.1 Gammaproteobacteria bacterium | reverse complement strand
ATCCAGAATGGTGTCCTTAAAAGCGGGGTCCTCTGCCATTTGCACATGATAGGTTAAACCCGGTGCACCTGCTCTCCAGGAAGCAACCAGCATACCATCATCAGAGGTGTTCATCTCGGTGGTGACTTTTTCCGGTATCGGCTTGATTTCATAGGAACGTGTTTCCCCAACCGGTCCAAACTCACCTTCAGTAGTAATGCTGGTCAGTCGCCAGTAATAAGGTTGTATTTTCGACCATTCAGAGGTATCAAACTTGGTGCTTTTGAGATTCTTCTCGTCAACAATCAGTTCAGTAAATGCTTTATCCGATGCAATTTCCAGGTGATAGCGATCCGCTTCGGCTGAATCTGACCATTGTAATTCAGGTGTAGTGGCACGAAACACCTGTGCAGGCGTCGGTTTGAGCTGAACAGGTGGCTGCGGCCGGGTATCCATTACGAAGGGAGTGACCTGTTGTTTGCCTTCAAGGCCGAGGCTGTCTATGCCACGAACACGAACAAAGTATCGGCCATCCAACAGGTCAGGCAGGCCAACTTTTGCGTATTCGGTCTTTTTTTGCCATAAAATCGTATTGAAAGCTTCTTCCTCGGAGACCTCCACACGATATTGCGCAGCTTCTGTAAGTTTTTCCCAGGATAAGGTCCAGCCAATTGTCCTGATTCTTCCTGGAAGGGAATTCAGTTTAGGTGCGTTGAGTAACTTTTTGGGTGCAATAGGTTGTTTGCCCTTAGCGACTTTGGTACCAAAACCGGCCTTGATGAGTCTCTGTTTTTTTGCGCCTTTTACCGCCACCTTACCATGAAGCACTTCTATGCTGGAGCTGAGCTCTGCTTCTGAAACAGCTGCGCGATATTCAGTACCCCTGACCGCGGCAATAGCTGAAGGGGTATAGATTTCAAACCGGGACCCCGGGCCTGCCGCAGGGGTAACGCGAGTGTCCATCCTGCCTTCCAGCAGATTCAGGCGCGAATCTACCATGCCTGTTTCGCCATGGGCACTTAAATGATCAAACCGAATCAGGCTGTTGGCATGCAAGGTCAGTACACTGTCATCAGCAAATTTAATCGCCACGGTGCTTTCATCGCCTGTCTTGATTTGGTCACCAAGATAAACCAAAACACCTTTTTCGTTAATGTCTATGACTGAGCCATCAGCCCGAAATAATTGTGCTGAACCCTTAAAACCTGAAATTTCAGCAGGAACGGGATTGCTGCGTATCCATTTCAGCGGTACACGAATCTTAGTGCCGGGTTTCATGCGGGTCGGGTTTTCGATATTGTTTAACTTACGCAATTTTTCATAGCGTAAAACGTTATCGAGGTGTTTTTCACTGAAATTCCATAGATTATCACCCGGTGAGACGGTGTAAATCCAGTCACTACTCGCTGCACTAAGAGGTAATAGCAAGATTGAAAGCGCGAGCGCTAAAATATGAAAAAAATTGGAGGTTTTCATGGCTTTTCCAGGGATACGATAATGCAAAATTAAATTCCGTTTAGCATGGTCAGTCAATATCGGGTGTTGTACTGATTAGCGTCCACTGGCAGGAAAACTTTAGGACCTTATAATGATTGCCTAGTCATCAGGTCGTTCAAACCAGACTCTACCTTCTGAAACCGATACTGCGTAGGTTCCGATGGCTTCACAGGCCGGTTCTTCCAGGGCTTCGCCGGTTTTCAGGTCAAAATAACTGCCATGCAGCGAGCACTTGATAGTTTTGTCCTTGATGCAGCCCAGGTAGAGTGAGAAATCTTCATGGCTGCACATTTCATCGACAAGGTAATAATCCCCGGCGGCATTTGCCAGGATCAGTTTTTTTCCATCGACGTCAACTTTTTTCATTTCTCCAGGCTTGAGTTCATTCTCATCAGCCAGGGCCACACGCGTTGCTGTATTCATCATCTGACCCTGTTGGCAGCCTTGCCGGAATCCAGAACCGAACGTACATGGTCTGCTGCAGAGCCCAGGTCGTTGTGCTTGCCAAGGTGGTTCAGGACAATGGCACCGGAGTAAACCAGAGAATCGTAGGTTGGACCCTGTTTTCCGTTTAATGCATCCATACCGGCCTCGGCGGCAGCTTTTGCGGTATCGGGTATGTCTACTGCAATGGCAATTTCATCCGGGCCCGAGGTCGTCTTGGGCAGATCTTCAGGTAAAGGCACGGCCCGGAATGACTGGGAAATACCGACATCGGAAGGATCAATATCGGTTCCCTGTTCCTCTCCACGGTCAACATAGGAAAAATACTTTCCGGGCTGGCGCAGTGAAGGAATAATGCCGCCCTCTACACCACGCACCAGTACAGCAGTATCGAACCCGACATGTCGAGCGAGCATTGCGTAAACAGGCGGGTAGGGTTTGTGTACATAACCGGTCATGAAGTGAGTCTTGTTTTTTCCTGCAATCGGTTTGGTCAGCACTTCTACCGTGGTAATGACCTGGCGTTTGATGATTTTTGAACGCAGTGGTACCAGATCATGCAGTTTCGGGCAGTAGCTGGACTGATCTACGTAAGCCCAGCCGAGCTCATTGTCTGACAGTCGTCTGGCTGCTGCTTCTGTAGAGAGGTCAACGTTAACGCCCAGGGCATCAAGCACATGCCGGTGTGTGATACCAAATTTGGGGCCGACGGCATCAACCGCGTGAGAAACGGCTGCTATTCCACATTCGGCCATCAACGGGGCAAGAAAGGGTGAAGCAGGCAAGGTGCGGTTATAACCGTCATAGGGATCGGCTATATCGAGTACTTCATCGACATCAGCTGTGACAGCATGGGTTGCTTCCCGAATTGCATCCAGCACGCCCTTGTTCTCATCCCAGGTTTCACGCTTCATGCGCAGTGCAATGAAAAAAATCGCAGCCTGTACCGGGTCAACCTCGTTGTTGAGGATGGCTTTCATGCCCAGATGGGCTTCCTGCTGTGAAATGTCCTTGCTCAGTTCCGGACCGGTCGCAATGCGCTGGATGATGGAGCGCATGGTTAACTGTAAATCGGTATTGATAAGTTCTTGATCGTTGCTCATGAGAATCCTGCCAGTGAAAAGATATCAGTCCCGCGCAATGGGAAATCCGACGTTAAACACCAGTTATGATAATGCCAGTTTGTGGTGAGAAATGACTCAAATAGTGTGCTTATTGATGCACAACAGTAGTAATCACCCGGTCATGCTCAAAATAGACAGAATATCCCTGATAGCCCCAGCGAGTAATCGGTGGTTCCCCGACAGGTGAATAAACTTCAGTGGGTTCACCAAAATGCTGTTTGACATTGTCCATACTCATGCCGTGTGCGGGACGTAGCAGGCCGGCCGGGCTGTTGGGTGGGGTTTCAGCAATGACATCAATCAGCAGTACCTCTGAAATAGCAGATGACGATATTGACAGGGTGGCCAGCATTGCAGCAGCGGTCAGCATTTTTTTCATGGTTTTTCCTTGTGGCAAGCGTTGTTTTTTATACCCTAAGGATAGGTTTCAACGCACTCCGAGTCAAAAATAATCTGGTGTTTCAGGAACATAGGCTGATATTATCGAGCCATGTTTAGACCTCTCGAACTTTATATCGGCTTGCGCTATACCCGTGCCAAAAGCCGAAACCATTTCATTTCCTTTATATCTGCCAGTTCCATGCTGGGTATCATGCTGGGTGTTATTGCACTGATCGTGGTGCTGTCGGTCATGAATGGCTTTCACAAGGAGGTTCGCGAGCGCATTCTGGGAATGACTTCTCATGCCAGTGTGCGCGCCTTGTCAGGCAATATGGATGACTGGCAAACGGCTATGAAGATGGCAAAACAGCATCCTGAAGTGGTGGGAGCTGCAGCTTTCGTGGAAGGACAGGCCATGCTCGTCAATCGCAGCTACGTTTCCGGCGCCATGATCAGGGGGATTTTCCCGCAACAGGAACCTGATGTATCCGATGTGGGTGATCATATGTTGCATGGACAACTTGCTGATCTTGAGGCGGGTGGTTTCCGTATCATCGTAGGCAGCGAACTGGCCAATGTACTGGGCGTCAGTATGGGTGACAAGGTCACCGTGGTGACACCCCAGGCCAGTGTCACACCGATTGGTACCATGCCGCGCCTTAAACGATTTACCGTCACCGGTATTTTTGAAGTGGGTATGGGTGAATATGATCGTGGTATAGCGCTGGTGCATGCCAACGATGCCGCCAAACTCAATCGTATGGACGACGGTGTGACCGGGGTTCGCCTGAAATTGCAGGATTTGTTTGAAGCCAGAAGAGTGGCAAGAGAACTGGCGGTCAATTTGAAAGGGCTTTTCCGACTTTCTGACTGGACCGATGAGCACCGCAATTTTTTCAGTGCCCTGGCAACTGAAAAACGCATGATGGGACTGATAC
>JABDQZ010000341.1 GCA_013041975.1 Gammaproteobacteria bacterium | reverse complement strand
GGGACGACGATGATAACTACGGTTATGGTTATGGCGCTCCATACGGTTATGGCGCTCCTCGCGGTTATGCTCCAGCTCCTTACGGCGCTCCAGCTCCTTACGGTGCACCAGCTCCTTACGGTTACGGCGCACCTGCTCCTATGCCTATGCCTGCTCCAGCACCTGCTCCAGTAAGATAAGTAGTCTGGCCGTAAAGGTTTTGAAAAGATTGCCCCGAGCAATTTTCACGAGCCTAGCGAGCCTGAAAGGTGAGTCTCATGGATGAGACGAATAAAAACCCTTCTCAGAGAGAAGGGTTTTTTTGTGTTTTTTACATTTCTTCGAGCAATCTACCCCAGCTCGCGCGCTCGAGGCTATATTGCTCAATGGCTAAAATTATCTGTTCACATTTTTCATCCAGCTGCTTGTCATCATGCAGCAAGGCATAATTGGCAGAGTCCGATGAATAATTATGTTTGACTGTATTAACAAACGTTAAAAATCGTTGGCCACATTTTGCCAACTCATTATTTTCATCGTCGGCATCTTCAACGGCTTCTACCCCGGTCAAACGTAACAGCCCTTGAAGCACGGTCAGGCTTTTCATTACATTGTATTGCTGCCTGGTATATCTATTACGGATTTCATCCCGGGTCTTAAAAACAGCATCGGCAATGGTGCTTCTGTCATCGATATCGGCCAGGCTGTGTGTCTCAAGCAACTTTTGCACCGAAAAAAGCATGATATCGCCAATAAACTGCCGTTGGTATTCCACTGACAAATCAATAGGCTTTTGTACTTTTTCAACATCAGATGGGAATTCGGTCTTTTTATAGTCATCAAGGGCGTGTTTATGCAGCAATGGCGTATTGGCGACAAGAAAATCCTGCCCCAATTCCTGCTGAAGGATCCTTCCCAGTACCGCGCCGGCCATTCGCAAGTTTAATGATGCAAAAGGAATAAAATATTCCAGTGCATCAGGTCTGAACATAAAATTCCCGGTATAGACGGTACGTGCTGACTGAACCGAATTACGCACGATATCATAGTGATAGAAGATCATCCGTGTCGGATGCTCACCGTAAAAAAAAGCTTCCAACTCCCTGGAAAAAGCGATTAGCGTATCTTCAAGGGTATGCTCACTCAGCAAAGGACAGTGATAATCATAAGTTTTCTTTGATGGAAAATAACCGAGCAGCTCGGCCATATCATGATAGGCCGCATCATTTCCTATTTCCCGGAATCTTTCATGATAATAACAATCCTGCTGAGGATCTGATAACACCATACGCTGCAGAAACGCGATCACATCCTCAAGAAAGTTCCCTATCATAACAGTGGGTGAAACTGGCGGGTTACCTGTGACACGACCGGTAAGCACTTTAATCTGTTTTTCCCTGAAAAGGTGTTCAAAATGATAGAAATAATTGATCGCGAGTAGATTTTTCTCGATACCGTTGTCATTAACCTTGGCGAGTAGTTCATGATCACTATCGATAAAAAAGAACAGTGGATTGGGAACTTCGTCTGCAATTTGCGCCAATCTCAGATAGGTCAGATTTCGTATAGCCGATGCACCTTTATGAGCAACAGACTGCTTAGAATCGCATCCGGTAACTGCTGCAACGATTTGACGCTGGGCATCATTTAATTTTGATAAAACCGCGGTCTGCTGTTCGAGACCGAAATATTCACATCGCACCCCAAGCGAAGTGAATTCTTCAGCCAAATGCCGATGTGCCAAGATATTTTTTGCTTCCTTTGAATCATCGGCAATGACAACATCAATCTTGTTGTAGGCTCCATCAGTGATGCCACCATAGTGATAGAGCAAACATTGTGTATAGAGACTTTGCAAACAGTTTTTAAGTTGTTGCGGGCTATCTGCGACAGGAATAGCAACGACAAAATGACTGCGATGATCCTCTTCAAGATGAGCAATCACCTGCTCCATTTCACGAAAAAGTCTCTGATAGACTGAGAGTTCTTCGTCGGAAGGAATTTTATTCAGCCAGATGAGATTTTCAAAACGCCTGATCACCTGCTGATAAATAGCCTCCAGTTCAATGATATTTTTTTCCTGTTTTACACGCTCGAAATGACCTGTCAGGAACTGGAATTCCTGACGATACTGATGACTCTTAAAAAGGCTTTCAAGCGTATCAAATTCCATTTTATGGCCATAATCCTGAACTTTATTGTCTGATAGTTATTATAGCGCTTGAGATGCACAATAAGTAATTTGTGACTGCAATCACATAAAACATCGCAATCTGGACTATTGTTACTATTACTCCCGTTAGAAATATCAAAAGTATTTCAGCCCGATTGGACTTTCCAGCCGGGTTTTTCTTTTTTCAATCTTCTATAAAAATACCTCTGTTCATATGGAGTCAACTCAAATAGAATCCTATAAGTATGAAACGATAAAATACTCACGGATCAGCAGTGACAGAAGAAGAGATTCAAAATCCGAAGGCCAGTGACAACGAAGCCGTCCTGCAGCAGCAGTATTTGCGAGCCATGGGTTCCTTTGAGGGCATCATCCTCAGCCAGATGGAAGTTAAAAACAAGCTGGGTGATCGCTTGAACTACAGCATACGTGCTGGCCTGGTCATTCTCAGCCTGGTGGCCTTGTCGATCCTCGTTCTGCTCATTATGCTGAGTTCGCAGATCAACCGTATATCCGATGTGGTAGACGATATGAACAGCCATTTCACCTCTGTTTCATCTCGCATGGAAGACATCAAAATCAGTGTTGTCGCCATGGAAACCCAGGTAGCCCTGATGGCAGATATCGAGCAATATACTACGATCATGAATCATGAAATGCACTATATCACCACCAATACAGATGCAATGGAGAAAAGTGTGGCCGCTATCGAAGAGCAATTCAGCGATATCCGGCTTCAGATTAAGGACATTGCTACCTCAATCGGTTTTATGGATAACGAGGTTAAGGTGATTAACTACCAGATGCATCGCATGGCCGAGCCTGCACGAACTCTAAATAAGTTTTTTCCAATACCATGAAAGAAAGTCCACAAATAATGCAGGACGATCCCCGCAGGGCCATAGTCGAGGTCATGGCCCGACTTGGCCGGGAAACTCAGCTCCATGTTGATGAGCGCCATAAGCATTTCAAGATGACTGACAAGGTGATTCGCTATATTTCCATCCTGCTGTTGATTGTCGCAGTGGTTAACGTCAGTCTGGTCTGGCTGCTTTCCACCAGCCTGGATACCATCGTCAACAACATGGACTCCATGCGCTCACGCCTGGTGGTCATTGATGATGACATGCAATACATTTCCACCACCGTCGGAAAGTTTGATGAACATACGGCTTACATGCATACCATTGCCAACAATATCGGCAGCATCACGACCAATTTACCCTTGATCCGCCTGAACACCGACTCCTTTACCCTCAGTATGCAAAGTATTGATAAGGAAATGGAAGCCATGAAAAATTCGATAGGTGACATTGACGGTAATATGCGCGGTATTACCAATACCATGGTGGGCCTGGAATACAATGTTCGACAGTTTGCCAAGCCTATGGGATCAATGAACTCCATTTTACCCTGATTATTCTTGCTACTCTCTGTAAAACTTTTCAAATGCTTCCCGGCTCAAAGGCCTGGAAAACAGGTAACCCTGTAACAGATCACAATTTCCATTCAGAAGAATGCTTTCCTGTTCCGGGGTTTCCACGCCTTCTGCTACCACTTTCATACCAAACACTTGAGAGAGATTCATGATCATTTCGATCATTGACTGGTCACTGGCATTTTCGCTCAGTTCTTCAATGAAGGAGCGGTCTATCTTGATTTCATCCAGGGGAACCTGTCGCAGATAACTCAATGAGGAATAGCCGGTACCAAAGTCATCAATCGAGAACCTGAAACCTTTATCTTTAAGGCGGTTCATGGAGCCGACCAGTGACTCAATTTCCTCGGCCATAACACTTTCAGTCAGTTCAAACACTATGCAACGGCGTAACTGCTCATCCAGATAATGATGACTGAGCCGTTCAATAGTATCAATAAAAGCATGATGAAAAAACTGACGCATACTGACATTGATCGATAACTGCTTGAGCTCAATCCCCTGGCTATACCAGTCTCTGAGTGTTTTGAATGATTCTTCAATCACATGATTACCGATGTCAATAATCAGGCCAGTCTTTTCGGCTACCGGGATAAACTCGGCCGGTGAAACATGACCCAGTTTTTCATGATGCCAGCGCAACAGCACCTCGCAGCCAGCCACTTTGTGCTCCCTGTCGAGCTGGGGTTGAAAATTCAGGGTAAGCTCATTATTGGTCAGCGCATGATGCAACTGGGTCTCAATTTCCAGATTACGCTCGACTTTCTCGGCAACCTCGGAACCGAACACCACAATGCCGTCACGCCCCTTGTGCTTGACCTCATACATCGCAATGTCAGCTTCCTTGATGTACTGATTGGCGTTTAATTCCGGCTTATGCAGGATGCTTATACCGATACTGGCACTGATATAGAGATTGTGGTTATCGATATCGTAGGTCGACTTAAGGGATTCACGCAGGTTCTCTGCCAGATATATCGCACTCTCATAACATTCGTCATAGGTGGCACAGACTTCGCCGACGACAATAAACTCATCACCACCCATGCGAGCCACCACCGCATCCCTGGAAACAAGGGACTGCATCCGCCGCGAAGCTTCCACCAGCAACACATCACCGACATCATGTCCAAGTGAATCATTAATGGTTTTGAAATGATCGAGATCGATCAGCAACAAGCTGCAATACCCCTGATTATTACGGAGCGTATTAACGACCTGCTGCATCGCATCGATGAAATAATTCCGGTTGTACAACCCGGTTAACTGGTCATGCGAAGCCTGAAAATTGGTTTTCTGCAACAGCTGGTTACTGCTAGAAGATGCGTAATACAGCACCCACAAAAACACAATACTGAAAATCGTCAGAATATAGCCATACCAGGTTCCAATTAATAGAAAATACAGTGCTAACGGAACAATCAATATCAGGATAATCGGTACAAACAAGCGCCTGTCACTGAACAGCAGGGTTGAAGCCACCACTGAAGCACCTATCTGCGTAAAGATGGCAATATAATGCATTTGCACTTCGTGCAAAGGTGCAAATAACACAAATACTACTGTCCAAAGAGAAAAGATAAGGTAATAAAAATAACTGGCAGACTTGTACCAGCTCTCTATATCAGCGGTACTCATGGTGTGGTAATCGAACTGGCGGTAGAGACGATAGCCCCATGCTGATGCCATTAGCATGAGCACATACCAGGCAACAGCCCTGCCCATAACACCGTTAACCATGGCTAAAATGATGTAACCAATACCAGGACCGAGCGAAAGCCCAAGCAAGACCAGAACCTGCTTGTGCAAAAAGGTGTAAAACTGTCGGGTTTTCTGGGATTTGATATGACTTACCGGTTTATTAGTTTCCTGTTTGATTATAGTCAAACATTCGTTTGTTTTTGTACAGCTACCCGACGCAATGGCTGTCTTTATTTCATCACTCTCATTGTCTCAATCTTGAAAAACCATAGTGGCCAAAAAAAACCGGTGCCTCTTTCGAGATACACCGGTTTTTTTTAAACAATAAAGAAATCAGGCGTTAAGAATCTTTAACACATCCTCAAGCTCTGCTGTGATCTGCTTGATCACTTCACTGTTATTGTTCTTCACAGGCTTGTTGTCTTCATTCGACAACTGCTGACGTGCACCACCAATGGTAAAACCCTGTTCATACAAAAGGCTACGAATCTGACGAATCATCATCACATCGTGGCGCTGGTAATAACGCCTGTTGCCACGGCGCGTGACAGGTTTTAATTGTGGAAATTCCTGTTCCCAGTAACGCAATACATGCGGTTTCACTTCACACAGTTCACTTACCTCACCAATGGTGAAGTAGCGCTTGCTTGGGATGACAGGCAAGTCTTCGTTGGTACTATTCCCCGGATCCAGCATATGCTTCAACTCTTTGTTTTAGTTTTTGTCCAGCCTTAAAGGTCACCACACGACGGGCAGAAATCGGTATTTCCTCACCGGTTTTTGGGTTACGACCTGGGCGTTGTTTTTTCTCTCGCAGGTCAAAATTGCCAAAACCCGACAATTTCACCTGTTCACCATTCTCGAGAGACTGGCGAATGACCTCAAAAAACTTTTCTACCATTTCCTTGGCTTCACGCTTGTTTAGTCCAAGTTCCTCAAAAAGGCGTTCTGCCATATCTGCTTTGGTAAGTGCCATTTATTCAATCTCTCAATTCAACATTCAGTTCAGAAGAAAGTGCGGATAAAACACCATGCACTGCATTTTCAACTTCTTCATCCGTAAGTGTCTTGGAAGAATCCTGTAAAATCAAGCTCAAAGCTAAACTTTTTCGACCAGAATCTATGTTATCCCCAGTATAGACATCAAATAAACGAATGTCTTTAACAATTGTCGATGCCGAGGATTTGACGCATTTTTCTACATCACTGAAGTCCAGGCCTTCATGCATAACCAGTGCCAAATCACGACGAATTGAAGGAAAACGCGACAAAGCTTCAAAAGCAGGAAGCTTTCCTTCTGACAGGGCATCCAGCTCCACCTCAAACAGGTAAGTTTTTATTCCCAGGCCGAACTTCTTTTCAATTTCCGGATGAAGCATGCCAATCCATCCAATTTCCTCGCCATTGCGAAGCACTTTCGCTGCCTGACCTGGATGCAAAACAGGATTTTCAGCCTTCTGAAAACTGAAACTGGCAGGATCAGCAGTCATAGCCAGCACGGCTTCCAGGTCTCCTTTCAGGTCAAAAAAGTCCACCTGGCGCTTATCTGCATCCCACTGTTCTTCATTGACAGGACCACTCACCAGCCCGGCGAACATTGGCTTTTGCACAATGCCACCATGCTGCTTAAAGCTCAAACCTGATTCAAACAGTCGAATGCGGTTTTGCTGGCGGGAAATATTGTGCTGCATAGCCTGGATCAAGCCTGCCCACAAAGAGCCTCGCATGATAGCCATATCGGCCGAAATCGGGTTAGCCAGTTTGATTCGCTCCTCACCCGGCGTCAAAATGTCGGCAAGTTCAGGACTGATAAAACTGTAGGTAATGGATTCCTGGTAATCACGTGCCACCAGCAGGCGCTTGGCTTTGAGCAGGTCAAAACCAATTTCTTTTGTCGGATGCATATCCTGGGAAGCAACAGCCCTGTTGGTCGGGATATTCTCATAACCGTAAATACGCGCAATTTCCTCGATCAGATCAACTTCAAGGGCGATATCGAAACGGCTTGAAGGTGCTGTCACCCACCAGCCTACAGCTGATTTATCGAGTGTCATTCCCAGCATGACGAGAATTTGCTCGATGTGCTCATCTTCAATCTCGATGCCGAGAATCTGGCTAACGCGTTCACTCCGTAAATGGATCTGTCCGGTTGATGGCAAGTCGTCTTTGGATACTACTTCATTGACAGGCCCGGCTTCACCACCGGCAATTTCAATCAGTAATCCGGTTGCACGCTCAATCGCCTCGACCTGCAGCTGCCAGTCAACACCACGCTCGAAACGGTGTGAAGAATCCGTGTGTAAACCGTAATTACGGGCTTTGCCGGTAATGGCCAGAGGATTGAAAAAGGCCGATTCAAACAGAATGTCTTTAGTTGAATCAGTGACACCGGAATCTTCACCACCCATAATACCGGCCAGTGCCAGTACACGCTTGTGATCGGCAATCACCAGACTGTCTTCTGTCAGAGCAATTTCGGAACCATCCAGCAAAGTCAGTTTTTCACCTTGTCCTGCCATGCGCACTAGAATACCGTCAGCCAGCTGGGCCAGGTCAAAGCCATGCATAGGCTGTCCCAGTTCCAGCATCACGTAGTTGGTAATATCAACCACCGGGTTAATGGCACGGATACCGCCACGACGAAGTTTTTCCACCATCCAGTCAGGCGTTGGCGCATTGACATCAATACCTTTGACGATACGACACACATATCGCGGACAGCCTTGTGGAGCCTGAATTTCAACCGGCAAGGTTTCATCATGTTCGGCCTTAACAACATCGATAGCCGGCTTGTTCAGTGCCACTGCATTGATCACGCTCACTTCACGCGCAATACCCGCAATACTCAGACAGTCGCCACGATCTGGCGTCAAATCAACTTCGATAAGGGCATCATCCAAAGAAAGCAGGTCACGAAAATCCTGACCCGGCGTTGCTTCAACAGGCAACGCCATGATGCCCTCAGAGCTTTCAGCCAGCCCCAGTTCAGAAGCAGAGCAAATCATGCCCAGAGACTGTACACCACGCAGTTTGGCTTTTTTAATCTTGAAATCACCCGGCAACTTCGCACCGACCGTTGCCACAGGAACTTTCATACCGGCAGCGGCATTTTTGGCACCGCAAACAATCTGCAGATTTTCATCACCACCGACATTGACCTGGCAAACACCCAGTTTGTCGGCATCGGGATGTTGTTCACGTGACAGGATTTCCCCCACAACCACACCGCTAAAGGCCGGAGCAGCAGTTTCAACGCCATCCACTTCCAGACCCGCCATACTCAACTGGTGAGAAAGTTCATCGGTGGTGATATCGGGATTTACCCATTCACGAAGCCAGCTTTCGCTAAAACGCATAATGACTACCTTTAAGCAAACTGTTTCAGAAACCTGAGATCGTTATCAAAGAACAACCTCAAGTCATTCACGCCATAACGCAACATGGCAAGACGCTCCACGCCCATGCCAAATGCATAGCCGCTGTATTTTTCACTGTCGATATTGACGTGCTTCATCACTGCCGGATGAATCATGCCGCAGCCCAGTACTTCCAGCCAACCGGTATGACTGCATACACGACAGCCACCGCCCTCACACATAACGCATTCAATATCCACTTCGGCGGATGGTTCGGTGAAAGGAAAGTAGGACGGACGAAAACGTACTTTGAGGTCTTTTTCAAAAAAGCCCTGCAGAAAATCATGAATGATGCCTTTCAGGTCAGCGAAGGTGACATTCTCATCAACAAGAAAACCTTCTACCTGGTGGAACATCGGTGTATGCGTCAGATCCGAATCACAGCGATAAACACGTCCCGGCGCAATCACCTTCAAGGGCGGCTCGGCATTTTCCATAACACGAATCTGTACGGGAGAGGTGTGGGTACGCAACAACAAATGCTCATCAAAATAAAAGGTGTCGTGCATGGCACGTGCCGGATGATGCTCCGGAATATTCAATGCTTCGAAGTTATGATAATCGTCTTCGATTTCCGGGCCTTCGGCCACGCTGAAGCCGGCATTGGCAAACAGCTTTTCAATGCGTTCGATGGTACGTGTAACAGGATGTAAGCCACCACTGCTACTGTTCCTGCCCGGTAGTGTCACATCAATAGTTTCTGAAGCCAGGCGCGCATTCAGCGCTTCCTGTTCCAGTGCTGACTTGCGTGACTCAATGGCTTGCTGCACAGCCTGCTTGGCCTTGTTGATGGCCTGCCCTGCCTGTGATCGTTCTTCCTTGGGCAGTTTACCCAGTTGTTTCAACTGTTCGGTGATGGCACCGGTTTTACCCAGATAGGCAACCCTGACCTCATCAAGTGCACGTAAATCGCCTGCGGCCTCAATTTCAGCCTGGGCCTTGGATAACACTGTGTCCAGATCGATACTCATTTTTATCCCGGTCAAAAATAACAGCGAAAAAAAGGGAAAGGCTGGAAGGCCTTTCCCTCTTGTTTGTTCCCTCTCCCTCGACAGGAGAGAGGAACATTCTTAGTTCGAGAGCGCAGCCTTGGCCTGTTCTGCCAGTGCGGTAAATGCTGCCGCATCATTCATGGCCAGATCAGCCAGCATTTTACGATCTACTTCAATGTTTGCCTTGTTCAGACCGTCCATCATGCGGCTGTATGAAATACCGTTCATACGGGCTGCGGCATTGATACGTGCAATCCACAACGCGCGGAACTGACGTTTTTTCTGGCGACGGTCACGATATGCATACTGACCCGCCTTAATAACAGCCTGCTTGGCTACACGGTAAACTTTGCTACGCGCTCCGTAATAACCTTTAGCTTCGTCTAATACTTTCTTGTGTTTGGCATGAGCCGTTACACCACGTTTAACTCTTGGCATCGTATATTCTCCTCAACTTAAGATTATGCGTAAGGCATCATGCGACGTGCTGAAGCAACATCTGATGCGTGCAACATGGCATCCGAACGTAACTGACGTTTACGCTTGGTGCTCTTCTTGGTCAGGATATGACGACGATGCGCCTGGTTGCGCTTGAAAC
>JABDQZ010000340.1 GCA_013041975.1 Gammaproteobacteria bacterium | reverse complement strand
ATAATACATAGGCGTGGTTACCTTTTTCACCACGGGTATAGACTTTATTGGCAACCTCATAAATCTGGCTTCGAATTGCATCGAAAATCTGCAAAAAACCAGACTCTGTTTTTGTTTTCTCAGAATTAAACCTTTCAAGCGCTTCTGTTTCTAAATAAAAAGAAACCTCCATGATATTATCGTACCCCCAAAAAAGGATACGATTGCTATCAGAATCAAAACTTCGATTTGGATTTGGGAAACTTAATGTCATTATTTACTACTACGCTTGAAGGAAAGAAATCTAGACTCAGTTGCCCGAGTTATAGTTGGAATGTTATGAGTTTTTAGATAGATGGATATTTGCTAACCGACGCCCTTGATTGACTACTCCCTCATGGAATAGCTTATTCAGATAATCTTTACCGCCAAGCTTCAAAAAATGTTGATTCAGAGCTTCCAGTATTTCTGATTCATTCATTTGCACACCGTTCCAAAGATAATGGCTACGAAGGAATGAAATAACAGCCCAGTGATCATCATTTAGATCCAGTCCTTCAAGTTTTGCAATTTCTTCTGATTTTGAACGATTCCAGCACTGAGCATCTAGATCAGATAAACGGGATGTAAAATCGCTGCCTGATATCTCTTTAACACTATAGGAAAGGGTATGTTGATTCATGATGTGCCTCCTGCTGTACATCTTGATCAAAATAACCAAGAAAATTAGTCAGGAATTAACAGCATACTCCTTATGCAAGTAATAGCTAGCTTTATTGGCTTGCATGAAGCCAGAGCTCATCCTTTTTCTGAGTACAACGCTTTCTCTTTTGCTATCAGAATATCCGCAAGGAAGAAAAAAGCCTCTTTCCAGGCATCGATAATGTCAGGTGTAGCTGCATCACCGAGTACATCCTTCATCGCAGTTAACACAGAATCACCAACCATCGGGTAATGCTCGGGCTTAACACTCGTACGCACATGAGCTGCCGCCATTCGACCGACTGCATCACTCAAAGCACCAAGATTATCAATATTCATGGCATAGGCAGCAATCGCTCCAGCCAGGATCTTGGGTTGTTCATCTGGTGCACTACTGAAAAGTAGCCTGGTTTCAGGATATTTTTCAAAAAGTACGTCATACATACGAGAGGTAATTTCCAATCCATGTTCATTTAAAACAGGAATTGTGGCTTTGATGGTCTCAATTGTGGTTTCTGAAAGACTCATAATATATTTCCTACGATTAATTACGGACTACACCATTTAAGGGCATAAGACTTAATTAGCAGTAGATATGCCACTTTTTCCATCCATAACAGAAGTAGATGTTTTACCTGGATTTTATCGATTTAAACGAAAAACGAAGACAGAAAGGAGACTGTATTTGCCTCCAAAATGCACCATTGTGATGCAAGCAGGTCCGGTGAAAGTGCAATCAAAGCAATTCAATTCAGATTAAGCGTCAATCAGCATACCGACCGGTTTACCTTTGTAAAAAGCTCTATTCCAAAACTAGTTACGGTTCATACAATTTAAATCTTCAAAGGCTACCAATAACCTTTCAACCATGGCTTTCTCACCTGCTCGCAGCCACATACGCGGATCGTAGACTTTCTTGTTGGGTTTATCTTCACCTTCAGGGTTTCCGATTTGACTTTGTAGATAGTCATGTTTCTCCAATTCATAAGTACGCACACCATCCCAGGCCGCCCATTGCGTATCAGTATCAATATTCATTTTAATTACGCCATAAGAAATTGCTTCGCGTATCTCGTCACGAGCAGAACCAGACCCGCCATGAAAGACAAAATTTAGGGGGCGATCATCAGTAGAAAACCTTTGCTGAACATATTTTTGTGAATTATCGAGAATTTTTGGCGTCAAATGGACGTTACCCGGTTTGTAAACACCGTGAACGTTGCCAAAAGAAGCAGCAATTGTAAATTTATCACTGATTTTCATTAGGCTTTCATAAGCCAAGGCGACATCTTCAGGTTGGGTATAAAGTGAGGCGTTGTCTATTCCTGTGTTATCGACACCATCTTCTTCACCACCTGTAACTCCAAGTTCGAGTTCCAGTGTCATGTTTATCTTACTCATGCGCTCCATATATTGTATGCAGGTGGCAATATTTTCCTCAAGGGATTCGGATGAAAGATCAAGCATATGCGAACTGAAAAGTGGCTTTCCATGCTTTGCGAAATAGACTTCACCTGCATCCAGCATGCCATCGACCCACGGCAAAAGTTTTCGAGCAGCATGATCGGTATGCAGGATCACGGGTACACCGTAGGCTTCAGCCATCATCTGCACATGGTGTGCTCCAGAAACAGCACCAAGCACCATTGTCTGATCAGCCGGACATCCCTTGCCAGCATAAAAACCGGCGCCACCACTTGAGAACTGCACCATGACCGGTGATTTTGCAATTGATGCTGCCTCCAAAACTGCATTAATCGAATGAGAACCAACCACATTTACAGCAGGCAGAGCAAACCCATCCTGTTTGGCAATTTCAAATATTTTCTGAACATCGTCACCTACAACAACGCCAGCTTTAACCTCATCCAGAACCTTTGTCATGACAAAATCCTACCTATCAATTGTTAATATTCGTCTAGATTGATTACCGCCGAATGTAAAAAACAGGGGGTATACCAATCTATAGTAAAGTTGTTTGTTATGCTCAGTTGAATCTGTTTTTTATAGCAGCAAGAATAAAGCCAAAAGCAATAGGCCATCTAAATCAACTAGTTAGTACTCGTTGGCATTAATTTTATGTTCACTTAGAGTGCAGCTTTAAATTCTATGAACCAAATCTAATCGTAATAACAAGCACTCACTTATTCTTCAAATGTCCAAAAACAGCTATATTTTTCGATCAATAAACAAAATGAACCTATAGATTTGGCT
>JABDQZ010000335.1 GCA_013041975.1 Gammaproteobacteria bacterium | reverse complement strand
GTATCCAGTTCATGCAGGGCATCAACAATACGGCTTCCCGGGTCAAGGTGCGGCATCGTGGGATGTTCCTGGGCATTCTTGATCCAGTCAACATCGGCTCCACCACAGAAAATATCACCCTCCCCGGTCAACACCATAACGCGAATGGAAGCATCCTCTTCCAAATCGCGCAAGGTATCTATCAGTTCTTTTACCATCTGGCCATTGATCCTGTTTTCCTTGCCAGGACTGGAAAGACTCAATTCAACCACACGGTCTCTGGGATAACTAATTTTGATAAATTCAGGCATGTTATTCTCCTTTTATAAATCGCCCTCTTATACTTTTAATTCTATCATAAATTACTTTGACACCCGTAGCATAGTCGCGCTTACCATGCCTTGCTTGAACAAATTCACCCAACGTTGGATACTTGTACCTATGGATAATGAATCCAACCTGACTGATCACTTTCTTATTGCCATGCCCGCGCTGGCAGATCCGAACTTTTTTCACTCAGTGACCTACATCTGTGAACACAGCGATAAAGGTGCAATGGGTATCGTCATCAACCATCCGGTTGAGTTCTCTTTGCATGAACTGTTCGATCATATGGAGATCCAGCACGAGACCCCAACCCGTAAAACCCAGGCCATTTTCAACGGTGGGCCAGTGGAAAATGAACGCGGCTTTGTACTGCACCCGTTCGATAAAACCTGGAATTCAACCCTGAAAATCACCGATAAACTGGCGATTACAACGTCGAGAGATATTATTGAGGCAATAGCCAGTGACGCAGGCCCTGAAAAAAGCCTGATTGCCCTCGGCTATGCCGGCTGGGAAAAAGGACAACTGGAGCAGGAAATCGCTGACAATGCCTGGCTGTGTGGCCCTGCCGATGACAATATTTTGTTTGATCTGCCCGTCACAGAACGCTGGGCAGCAGCCGCAAAAAAAATTGGCGTCGACCTCAACCTGCTATCAACGACGAGCGGACACGCCTGACATGAGTTGCAGTCTGGGGTTTGACTTCGGCAGCCATAAAATCGGCATTGCCGTTGGGCAATCCGTCACGGCAACGGCAACACCGCTTACAACCTTGTCCTATGTGAAACATAAACCTGACTGGGATGGCATTGAACGTATTATCAGTGAGTGGAAACCTGATACACTTGTCATCGGATTGCCATATCAGATGGATGACGAAGAAGCCGAACTGGCAGAGCGGGCAAAAAAATTTGCCCGGCAGCTTCATGGAAGGTTCCATTTACCGGTTGAAATGGTGGATGAACGCCTGACTTCTCGTGAAGCGAGCAACAGGCTGGGAAAGAAAGCCGGCAAGGATGTCACCCTGGTTGATTCAATGGCAGCAAAACTCATACTTGAAACCTGGTTAAACAAGTGAAACCGACAGAATTCATGCAGGAAAAAGCCATCGTTGACCTCATCGACGGCATGGCGGCAGAACTGAAAACACGTCTGCAACAAAATCATATTACCGACCCTGTCATGATCGGCATCCATACCGGCGGCGTCTGGGTTGCCAAACAGTTGCATCAGACACTGGATATCAGTGAAGAGCTCGGCACATTAAACATTTCCTTTTACCGCGATGACTTCTCACGTATCGGGCTTAACCCGCAGGTTGATCCTTCCAATATCCCTTTTGAGGTGGAAAACCGCCATCTCATCCTGGTTGATGATGTCCTGCAGACCGGCCGCACCATTCGCGCTGCGATGAACGAGATTTTCGACTTTGGCCGCCCGGCATCCATTATGCTTGCCACACTGATTGAAAAAGATGGACGCGAGCTACCCATCGTTGCTGATGTTGTTGGCATGAAGCCTACCCTGAAAGAGGGTGACTACATTTCATTAACAGGCCCCAGCCCGCTCACACTGGTCTTTGGCAAACCGTCAAAAGACAGCGAGGCACAATAACTGACATGATGAAAGGCAACCGACAGACTAACAGCAAGGGCCAACTGAAGCATTTTCTCAGTATCGATGGTCTGAAGCGTGATTTGCTGGTTGAAATCCTCAACAATGCTGAAAGTTTTACCTCACTGGCACGCCAGGGACGTTCGGTTAAAAAAGTCCCGTTACTGCGTGGTAAAACCATCACCAACCTGTTTTTTGAAAGCAGCACACGTACGCGCACAACCTTTGAACTCGCAGCCAAACGTTTATCGGCTGATGTCCTGAACCTCAACATCAGTACCTCAGCGACCTCCAAGGGTGAATCGCTGCTCGATACGCTGCACAACCTGGAAGCCATGCATTGCGATATGTTTGTCGTTCGACATGCCAGTTCAGGGGCCGCACATTTCATTGCCAAACACTGCGCTCCACATATCAGTGTGATTAATGCAGGCGATGGCAGTCACTCTCATCCAACGCAAGCCATGCTGGATATGCTGACGATACGTCAGCACAAGGGAGACTTCACACCACTACGTGTTGCTATTGTAGGTGACATCCTGCATTCACGCGTTGCCCGCTCCCAGGTGCTTGCACTTAATACACTGGGCGTGTCAGAAGTCCGGGTTATAGCCCCGAGAACCTTACTTCCTTTCGATGCACGCGCTCTTGGTGTGCATGTTTATCACGATTTGATCGAAGGCATTAGTGATGTTGATGTGGTCATCATGCTGCGATTGCAAAAAGAACGCATGTCTGGCGCACTACTGCCAACCGAAGCGGAATACTTCAAACTTTATGGCCTTACAGAAGAAAAACTTAAACATGCCAAAGAGGATGTCATCGTCATGCATCCCGGCCCCATCAACCGTGGTGTGGAAATGGACTCGGCGGTAGCCGATGGTAAACATTCAGTAATCCTCGAACAGGTCAGCAATGGCATCGCTGTTCGCATGGCCATCATGTCAATGTGCCTCGGAACACATCAGGATGCCGACATGGAGGACACTGTATGACAGCCCAGTCTCCCTCTATCAGCATTATTAACGGCCGCCTGATTGATCCAGCCAATAGCATCGATGAAGTGACTGATATACACATCAGCCAGGGAAAGGTGCTCGCCATTGGTGAAAAGCCTTCCGGCTTTGAAGCCGAACAGATGATTGATGCGAGAGACAAAGTCGTCTGTCCCGGCCTTGTCGATCTGAGTGCCCGCCTGCGTGAACCCGGACTGGAATTCAAGGCAACCATAGGCAGCGAAACGCGCGCTGCAGCAAAAGCCGGCATCACCACGATGATCTGTCCACCTGACACTGATCCGGTCATCGACACCCCTGCCGTGATGGAACTCATCAGAAGCAAAGCCAAACAGTCGGCTTTTGCACGTGTACTCTGCACTGCGGCGATCAGCAAGAAACTTGAAGGCAAGGAGCTGAGCGAAATGGCCGAACTCGCCGAAGCAGGTTGTGTCGGCGTCAGCAATGCCTATAAACCACTGGGCAATACATTGATTGAAAGGCGCGCCCTTGAATATGCCTCCACTTTTGGCATCAAGGTTTTTCTCAAGGCCGAAGACCGCCATTTGCGAAACCAGGGATGTGTACATGAAGGAATAATCGCATCCCGCCTGGGACTACCCGGTTTTCCGGAAGCGGCTGAAACCGTTGCCGTTGCCAGAGACATTGCCCTGGCCGAATCAACCGGAGCAACACTGCATTTTCAGCGTATTTCAACAGCCAAGAGTGTCCGCAAGATCAATCGTGCCCGCCATGACGGTATCTTGCTGAGCATGGATGTCGCAGCCCACCAGTTACACCTCACTGAAATGGATGCTGATGGCTTTAATACCGCCTGTCATGTCGATCCTCCCTTACGTACATTGCGCGATCGTGAAGTACTAAGACAGGCTGTTGCCAATGGCGACATACAGGCCATCTGTTCCGATCATCAGCCACATGAACCTGATGCCAAGGAACACCCTTTTCCTGATAGTGAGCCGGGTATCTCAGCACTTGAAACCCTGTTGCCATTAACACTGAAACTGGTACAGGAAAAAGTCATGAGCCTGCCTGAAGCCCTGCATCGACTCACCGCAGGCCCCGCAGACATTGCCGGACTGCCATACGGAAGACTGGATGCAGCAAGTTCAGCCGATATCTGTATTTTTGATCCGGAAGCACACTGGATACTGAATGAAGACAACCTGCTAAGCCAGGGGAAAAACAGTCCCTTTATCAACTGGGAATTTACCGGCCAGGTGACCCATACCCTGTTTGAAGGCCGCATTACCTACCAGCTAGACGAATCAACATGAAAGAAAACCGCGACACCATATTTCAGGAAGAAGCCGTAATCCTGTCTCACGAAGCTTTTGAAGGCGATCAATATGTCATGCGCCTCAAGGCAGCGGAATGCGCTACTCATGCACAGGCCGGCCAGTTTGTGCACATTACCGTCAATGAGCTTCAGCCCCTGCGCCGTCCAATCTCCATCATGCGCGTTTCCGCCAGTGAAGGCTGGGTTGACCTGTTATACAAGATTGTTGGCAGTGGAACGGCATTACTTGCCGAAAGAAAAGCCGGTGAAACACTAAGCATGCTTGGCCCTATCGGTCAGCCTTTTGCTCCAACGCGCAAACGCCCTCTACTCATTGGCGGCGGCGTGGGTATGCCACCGATGATATTTCTGGCTGAAGCCCTGAAAAATGACAAGGACATGAAGCCCTTTGTCATTCTCGGCTCGGAAGTTCCCTTTCCATTTGATGCCAAGCCTTCGCAGATTGTTGTAGAAGGACTCCCGGATGGTGTTATCGCCTGCATGCCTTTACTGGATGACTGGAATATCCCCAGCCGACTTGCCAGCCTGCAGGGATATGCCGGTTGCCAAGATGGCTATGTCACCGACCTTGCCAGACACTGGCTAGACTCACTGGATGAAGAGACGCGCAATGAAGTGGAAATCTTTAGTTGCGGGCCACATCCCATGCTCGAGGCTGTCGTAGCCGTTGCCAGGGACTACGATCTGCCGGTACAGGTATCACTGGAAGAATTTATGGCCTGCGCCGTTGGTGGTTGCGCAGGCTGTGTAGTTGAAGTTAACACTGATGAAGGCTCTTATATGAAACGGGTCTGCGTCGACGGACCGGTTTTTAACGGCCACCAAATATTCAGTTAAGTAATTTGAGTTTTCTTAACTCGTGACTGGAGCAGGTTTCCCGCACCCTTTCCCGAAAGTCTCATTCCGCATGGACGCGGAATAGAAGCCTACATGGACGTATTGACGGTGTCTTTCGGGAAAGGGCACGGGGAACCTGCATACTCGATATTTACCTTTATCAATGAAGTAAACAAGGTAGCAAAATGATGCAAACAGGACCCCGCGAAATCGTCACCCCCTTCAGACCCATCCCACTGGATGTACCCGAGGGAATGAAACCCAACGAGTTTTTCAACAGTACCGAAAATCTCAATGACCTGGTTCATAACAATGGTTTGTTATCCAACCCGGAAAACCTGCTGCTGTACCGCAAGGCACTCGGACACAGCAATACCTTCGATACCTCTATTATCTATAACACGTCACAGTGCATTCTTAATCCTTTGGGAAGACCGGTAAGAAGAACCCAGGTACCTGATGACGTGCGCCGCGTCTGGAACCGCATGAACCAGATTATCATCGAATACATGATGGAACAGTTTCCGGATCCGGCTGAACACCTGATGCTCGCAGGAGAAGCCAGTCTCGATGCTACCTGGCCTCTGACCTCACCCGGTGTACCCAGTATTCGTATGTTGCATAACCATTTTATTGTATTCCCCATGGACACACTGACCAATGCACCACTGGCGGATTTAAATAACCCGAACCTGACCGATGGTGGCCAACACAGCCTGTTCCAGGCTTATATGCGTGATGTTTATCGCAAGTTTTTCGACACTGCACTGGACCTGGATATTCTCAAGCCTATTCATTCACATGAGTCCAACCTGAATCTGACAGGCTACCCACAAGGCCTGCCCTGCTGGGAAATTCAGGGAGGCATTGATTCGTTGAAGGAAATTCGTTTCTGGAATGAATATGATCTGATCCTTAAAGGTTTTATCGACTTCTACCGCAGTTTTTTTTCACAGGTTTCAACACGCAACGCAGCAATGCCCCGGGATATTTATTTTCCGGATGCTGTCGATGACATTCTGCTGTTTGATAATGACTTTTTAAGCACGGCAAAAAAAGTCAGGGACCAATGTATCCACGATGCAAAATATGCCAACTCAATTCGTTGGCAACCGGCATTCAAACAACTGATCTATCGTAATGACGACGGCAAACTGATCGTTACCATCAGCCAGAACTCAATCGGCAACGCTATCACTGAACTATTAGGCGTAGTAGTGAAGCGTGAACCGGATGCGGATGCTTATTCAAAAACAGAAGCCGCATTGATTGGTCATTTACTTGAAGTCAGAAGAAGACTGATCGCAGCAGACCTGGGTGACGGTATAGAAACCGAGCATTGGAGCAAGGAATCATGATGCTTGATGCTTCCGGCATCGTTCATATTCAAGACGACCTCTTTCTGGCTGCAGAAGACGAAACAGATATCCTGCGATTTTTCAAGCTTGATGATAAGGCTGGCATCCTTAAAGCCACCGAAGAAATCCTGCACTTCGGTTCCAAAGAATCTGATTTTGAATCAATGGCCTTTGACCCACATACCCGCAATTTTTATTGCACGGGCAGCTTCAGTTCTGACTATTCTCAGCGATTGATTTCATTTCAGCTTAGTGATAACAAGGTCATCGATAAAACTGAACTGAACTATAATGCCCGGCAATTAATCCCGGCTGATGTCGACATTGAAGCCATGACAACCTGGCAATCATCGTTGTTTATGGGTTATCGCAAGCCCAGCTATAACGACAAGGCGCTGGCGGTTATATTCAACCCTGACAACAATACTTATTTGCTAACCAACTTTGATCTGGGAGGGCGTACCTTCCGGGATATTACACGCATTAATGATAATAATTACCTGATACTTGCAGGCCCGGAAAAAGGCAAACATTACGACCTGCTTCCACCGCGGATTTTCTGGTGGAATGGTAATATCTTTTCACCTGAGTTGAAGCAATGTGAAATTAACCTGGATGGTTATCGTGCGGAAGGCATTGCTGACAGAATGAATTCAGACGGTTCCATTGATGTGTTAATTGGTACCGATGAAAGCAAGATTAAAAATGCGGACTGTTTTCAGGTATTACTTTTAAAATATAAAAATCTCAATGAGATTATTTCTGCAGACCCTGAAAGTCTTTTACTGAAAGTATTACTGTAATTATTCCTTTTATTTTTTTACTAAAATACAAAATCCAGGTTTACCGTAAATAGCGTATCAACTCCAGGATCCGCAAAATCATAGTTCGCACTATGATTGATGTAATCACCAAAGCTGTTCTGATCAGGCTTAATAAAATCTGCCTGAACCTTGAGAATAAACTGGTCTGTAAGTTCCCGCGAAAAACCTACCGACAAGGTCGTTCTATCCAGATCGTGCGTTGACGAAAGCAGTCCTTCAACCTGGGCAAACATCGGATGGGCTGCAGGCAAAGTATTTCTGGCATCATCCTGTCGCCCTGTTAAACGGGCGACGGAAGCATAAGGCATCCATGGACCAAAACGCTTGCCAGCCATAAGATAGCCCGTTGTCGGCTGCTGCACAAACCCCTCCGTTGGACGGGTCAGTAATTCACCACCAAAGATCCAGATACCATCATCATAACTAAAGCCTGCGGAATACAAAGTATAGGGCTTGTCCTTAATCTCGATGTCATTTGCCAATGCAAACTCACCAGACCCACGCAAACCGGCCAAAAGCATCTCCACCATAGGCGATGATGCATCGGCACGACTCGGAGCTACTCCGGCTTTCAGTAACCATGGACCTTTCTCTGCTGTTATATTCAGATAACTGGTCTGGATGGTTACATCCAGAGACTGGGCTGTATTGGACAGAGGAAAATTAAAATCTGACTGAGCGAGCCCCATGTGATATTCCAGTTTCCAGCCCTTAACCTGGCTGGTATGTAACAGTTCGATTCCGTCATGTAAAAAAGTTGGCAACATATTATAGACTTCGCCTGGCGGCCTGGCCCAGGGCTGGGCATAGGTGACATTACGATATTCAGAGTAAAGAAAATTAGGGTTCTGCATTCGCCCAACTCGCAGCTTCCAGTCATCAGTGAATTCCCAACGCAGGTTGGCCATTGTCAACTGAGGCTCAAAATTGTCATCTGTATTGTGAATAGCCGTTGCCTGTAAACTACCCGCGAGTTCATCAGTCAATTGCCAGTCCCCCTGAATGCCAAGTTTAGAATCCAGTTCACCGCTGCATCGATGCGTTCTTCCAGGCCCCTTGGGCACATCATCACGCCTGAAATCCGCATCATCATTGCTGAAACAGGAAACACCTATCGTACCAAAGCCAGAAAAATAAAAATCCATTGCTACAGATAATCCGGACAAACCTGCCAATATCATTCCTGAAAAAACGATGGAAAGACTTTTTATATTTAAATCCAAATTCATAACTTTCTATTTCTGCTCTTCTTTTGCTTCAGCTTCAAGGGTGTAAACCACCTTAAAGGTATCGGTCAATTCATCTTCGTACATATAGGTGATAAAGCTGTCTCCAAACGCATCTCTATTTTCAATCATGTCAGGCTCTATGGCTTTAGGTGGCCTGCCCCGGCTGGTAAAAACTTTTTTGGCCCAGAATGCACGTAACCTGTTAAGCGACATACCTGCCACCTGACGGTAGAACCGCCCTTTAAGGACATAATCATTTCGGTCAAACGCGGTATCAACCAATGAAGAGCCTGAGGATTCTCCGAGAAAAAAGCTTGAAACTTCCTGTTTTGTGAACTGTTCAACAGGAACACTGCTGGAAACCACGACGACTATCGACCGGTCTGCCAGGCAAGCATCAGAAAATAGGCTGATAATCAGCACCAGAGCGAGAATGAATGAATGTCCAGGAATAAACCTCACATTTCCCTCGCTTGACT
>JABDQZ010000334.1 GCA_013041975.1 Gammaproteobacteria bacterium | reverse complement strand
GTATCCCAGTAACCATCAAATTCGTAATGATGTTTAAGTTCAGCCGGAGGCGGTGGTGGTGGTGGTGGCGGAACCACACAGCTTTTAGTCACCGCCAGTTCTGCGTTGATTTCTGCCTGGCTGATTTCACCACGGTAAATATTGACTTCATCCAGCATGCCATCAAAACGATAACCACTGCTACGCCGCCAACCACTAATCGTTGCAGAGCTTGCCGCGACGGCATTACTATTATTGGGAGACCGGCGACGCTGTGTCAGTGTTTGCTGAACACCGTCAATGTACATTTTATTCGCCGTCAGGTTGCCATTGTTAAAGACGAGCGCTACATGGTGCCAGCCATTGGCTAGTCCTGTGCTGTCGATGCCATAAATATCGCTGCTGCCGGAGTTAAAGCCAAAACTACCACTAAAAAACCAGACATCATGTGTATGCCAACCAAAAGGCATGACGTTATTGGTGCCATCCCAATACATCCAGAAGGTCACACTGTTTTGGCCACCGTTGACCGTGTTAACGCCCAGTCCATCCAGGTGAAAGGCACCATTCTTGAATTCAGCAGCGTAACACGTTTGTGGTTTTATACCGGATGCAGGAGCTAATACCCGTGCCGGGATATTACTTCCGCTACCAGTACGTGTGCCGTTGACACTACCAACCTGGTCAGCCAGCTGACCTGAAATATGCCAGTCATCATCAAAATCATAACCATGAATCAACTCAGCACTTTGGAGATTAAACGCAAAACCGGTTAAAAATAGAAACATCACCAGGTGCATGCGTATTGGCCAATTTTTCATTTCTACTTTCATGTTTTCTGCAACACATAGCCAACGGGTTACAACGACCCTAACCGCTATAATCTATCAGCCGTGAAAATCGTCAAATGAGAAAAAATCGTATTCAATACTTATTACTAATTTTAGCGGCAGTGTCAGGAAAAAATTGAGAACCCGGTCTAAGGTCCGCCAAATGTAGCTCTTAATGTTCTGGAAACATAATCAGCTTCGCCAAAACTACCACGCTCTGACAGTACGGAAATATCATAAAGGTTATAACTACTGGCACCCTCGGTGATATTGTACGTAGTACAACCCGTTAAGGTGACGGTAAAACCCTGTATAGACATGACCGTTGGTACCGTAGGACAAACACTGGTGGTACTGATTCGGTCAGCTGCCCATTCGAAACCACTCACCGCCGAATACCATGCCCTTACCCCCTGGACGGATAACGCGGTTGTCTGGTTTTGCGATATCCCCATCAACGCCATGTAGGAACCAAGAATTGCCAGCACTACCAGGATAAACAACGTTGTAACCAACGAAAAACCCGAATTATTCTTATGATAGTTCATGGCTGGTTTACCACATTCAACTGTTGAAGGAGATTAATATCCTCCCCGGCTTCGATAATAGACAGAGAAATCGTCAGTAGAGCGTTACGAGTTGGTGTTCCAGCTGCATAATCAAACGAGCAGTTCGATACATGATCAGCAAGCATGGAGTGTTCTGCCGGGTTGCCCAGGCCCAACAATTCAGCATGAGTATCAACACTGCTTTCTGAACTGACAACATTGTAACCGGTGTAGCGACGTAAAATACCGGCACCTGTATCACAAATGTATTTGACGGGTGTATCTACAATATAGAAACGCTGATAGGAAGAAGCGGCTGGAAAGGCCGTAACACCACTGGAAAATCCACCATTATTGAAGCTAATACTGGGGATAACCGTATTAACCGAGGTCACTGTTGCCATGTTATCAAGATTCCAGGCATTACTGCCTAACAACCCCGTGTTGTATACCACCAGGCAGGAAGCCGTATTATTTGCACAATCACTTGCCCCTGAACCCGTGACAATTGCAGAAGAAAAATTCAATGGCCCCAGCACCGAGAAAGACGTGTCACCACCGACAGGATCAGTAGGATTGAACGATAAAATATCAGCATCCAGTGGCGAAGGTGAAGCCCGGTAGCGTCCTCCTGTAGTTGTTCTGAGAAACTCCACACACTGGCCGCCACAACCAACCCGAATGCTGTTCGGCAGCGCCGTTTTGATGTCGTAGGCCAGGCGCTGCATGGCTGTTTCAGCAATATCAGTCAAACGCACCCTGCGACTCGTATCAACATAGGACTCAATAGGTGTAGTGATAAACTGAACCATGACTGACGAAAGTATCGCGGTGATAACAATGACCACGATTAATTCCACCAAGGTAAAACCAGCATTTTGCTTTAACTGAGTCATTGCAATAACCGGTAGGCTGTTACTGGCAGGCTGAACTGCGCTATACCATCATAAGTCACATTGACCACAATCCTCCTGGCAGCACTGCCATTTAGCGTGGTTGCCGTGACTGCAACCGTAACATTGTACCCTTCCAGCCCCGGAATCAGCGCACCATTCTGATCCCTGGCACCATCATCGTCGTCAACATCAAAATAATCCGTTACATCATCAAATGAAGCGCGGTTATTGGACTCTCCGGGTTCGCGACCGCCTGTATCCACTCCGGATGGGTCAGTTAAAGGCTGAGACATGATCTCTTCCATATAAGCCTGGGCGATAGCTGTTCCCTGCGCACGAATCATTGGGTTAGCGCTCTTTGAAGTGGTTTGTGTGATAACCACCATGACACCAACGGCACTGACAGACAGAATCACGATGGATACAATCAATTCAACCAGTGTAGCTCCTTTATAATGCTTCATTGGTGTACGTACCCTGTTTCACTTTCTACAGTGACACTTCTGACACCGATATTCACACTGACTGCGGTAGTCAATTTGGAAGAGGTTGCATGTGAATATGGGCTGCCTTTGGCATCAAAAAAAATATCCAGAGATCCGACTGAAACGCCAGATGGCGCAGCTTCGGTCCAGGCAGTTCCTCCAGGTCGGGATACAGCACGCGTAAAGGTCCCGCTTGTACAGTTGGTTGCACGCTGAAAAAGAGAAACACCGGACGAGTCAACCAAAGCGCGGGTTTCACAACCAGATGCCATGGAAATTTTGTGGGCATACCTTAGAGAATTAGCCACCGTGTCGGCATAACCCATCTCGGTAAAACGGTCAGTGGAAAAAAACCGGGAACCGCCGACTACAGAGATGATGCCCAGTATCAGAATCACCACAATCAATTCAATCGTGGTAAACCCTTTAAAAGCAAAAACGCGACCTTCAGGCCGCGTTTTTATATAACTCTCACCAGATATCATAAATTTCTGATCCAGCGTAACACCTTATCAAGGATCCGGGTTAGTGGTCGTCACAGCCCCTGTTAACACATTGTAGGTAATCGTTCTGGTATTGGTAGTATCTTTACGGTAGGTAAATAAGCAGGTATTGCCAGGACTTGTTACCTGGTAATCACCACCACCACCACCACCGGTGGTCGCCAATGGGGGATTCTGCATGAGACCTGTCCAGATTTCAATGCAGTTTGCATCACTTGGCGTATTATCCGCAGTGTCTCCAGCAACATCTACAGGCCAACCATTTGCGTTTGAATCAACATCACTCGCCCCAAAGCCCTGGACATTAGCTTCGATACCCGTGTGACCATTTGCCACCCACTGGGCATGAAACAAAGCAACTCCGGCTCCGAGTCCACCAGCAGCACCAGCTACAGCAGAATAATGTGCTTTTTCGGTCACATCCAAGAATTTTGGTAATGCGGTTGCAGATAAAATTCCCAGAATAATTATCACAACAATCAATTCTACCAGCGTGAAACCGGTTTGTTTCTTGTAGCCGTTCATCTTTTCTATTTCCTCAATCAAATACAACTTCACTTAATATTTCTATGATTATCGGCGTGATATCAGGAATATTTAATATTTTTTTAAAAAATCTTAGCCTGCCATGCCAGAAAGATTCCACATGGGCAGAAAAACCCCAAGGGCCAGAACCGTGACCATCACACCAAGAATGGTAATCACGATGGGCTCAATAGCACTGGAAAGGTTCTCCAGCTCATAATTCACCTCGGCCTGGTAGTGCAATGCTGTTTCATTCAGTAACTCATCAACCGCCCCGGTTTCCTCTCCGACTGCCAGCATCTGCAACACCAGGGGGGTAAACAAGCCTGTGGCAGCTGCTGTTCGGGCAACGGTATCGCCTTTTTCAATACCATCACGCATGGACAATACACGCTCTGAAACATAGGCATTATCGACAACACCGGATACCACGGTGAGC
The DNA here is from genome assembly GCA_013041975.1 of Gammaproteobacteria bacterium. Lineage (GTDB taxonomy): Bacteria > Pseudomonadota > Gammaproteobacteria > Chromatiales > Chromatiaceae > JABDQZ01. The sequence continues at coordinate 5,047 of JABDQZ010000334.1, read as the reverse complement.
CCCTGTACCATCGGCACGCCAGCCTTCATCACCATCGCCAGACTTTTGGCAAAACGCCCCAGCGTGGCCTTGGTGAGAATACCTCCCACAATCGGGGCTCTAAGCAACCATTTATCCCACCGGTAACGCCCTTCCTGCGTATCCAGCCAGAAACGAATGACAATCGCCAAAGAAACCAGTCCCACCAGAATAGCCGGCCACCAGTTGACAGTAAAACTGGAAGTGGTCATCAATATCTTTGTCATGATGGGCAACTCGGCACCATATTTTTCAAAAACACCAACAAAAACCGGCACTACCCAGACATTAATGATCACCATGGCAATGACCATCGCACTAATGACAATAGCGGGGTAACGCAGGGCGGATTTAATGCGCTGTCGTGTCTGCTTTTCAGCTTCGAGATATTCAGAAAGAATTGCAAACGCCTGGTCCAGTTGACCGGTACTTTCTCCTACACGAACCAGCGCCACGAACAAGGGCATGAAAATTTCCGGATGAGAAGCGAAAGCCCTGTTCAACTCGCGCCCGGACTCCAGTTGATCATGCACATCTCTTAGCACGGCAGCCAAAGTCGGATTCTCCACCGAGTCTGCCAGTCCCGAGAGACCTTTCAGAATTGGAATGCCAGCTCTGAGTAAGGTACGCATCTGGCGACAGAACATCACCAGCTCATCAAGATCCACTCCCGGCTTGAACAATTCAGAAATGATACTCCCGGCATCATGGCCGGCCTTTTCCTTGCCAAGAATTTCTGTTATTTCAGTTGGAGTGATGCCACTGCGAAACAGCTGTTCTGCTACACGTTCAGCCGTTTCTGCATCTATATTGCCCGACATGGCTTCACCACGCCGGTTTCGTCCCTTGTATTCAAAAGAAGCCATCAGCCATCAAGCTCCCCGCTGATACGGATAATCTCCTGAATACTGGTTTTTCCCTGTAATGCCAGCTTGATACCCTGCTCAGCAAGCGTTTCAAAACCTGCAGCTGTTTTGGCCGCATTGGCAAATGCTTCGATATCTTCATTTCTTAAGGCAGTGAGTAACTCACCATTGATTTCCAGTAGTTCATAGACTCCGATTCGACCTTTATAACCTGTGTCATTACATTTTTTACAGCCTGTCCCTTTGACAAAATGTTTTGACATTGAGTCAAAACCAAGCTGCGAAGCCAACCAGCTATTTTCCTGACCATCCAGCTCATAGGGAGCACTGCAATCTGCACACACCTTGCGTACCAGACGTTGCGCCAATACTGCCTGCAGCGCTGAAGCCATTAAATAACCTGGCGTTCCCATATCCAGCAAACGACTGATAGTGCCGATTGCGCTGTTGGTATGGAGCGTAGAGAGCACAAAGTGGCCGGTGATTGAAGCTCTCAAGCCTATTTGAGCCGTTTCCAGGTCACGCATCTCACCAATAAGTACGATATCGGGATCCTGCCTCAGCGCGGTTCTTAGTACCTTGGAAAAGGTCAAGCCAATCTGCTCATGCACCTGTACCTGGTTGATTCTCTCAAGCCGATACTCGACCGGGTCTTCTACAGTAATAATTTTATTTTCAGGCACGTTCAGTTCATTCAGTGCTGCATATAATGTTGTGGTTTTACCGCTACCGGTTGGCCCTGTCACCAACATCAATCCATGAGGTCGTTTGATCAAGCGCTGAATGCGCCGCTTGATTTCCTCATCCATGCCCAGATGATCAAAATCGAGAATACCGGCTGACTGATCCAGCAAACGCATCACCACGGATTCGCCTGAATGCACCGGCATGGTTGATAAGCGCACATCAATGGAGTGTTGTTTTAACTTTATCTGAAAACGCCCATCCTGGGGTAAGCGCTTTTCAGAAATATCCAGGTTAGCCATCAATTTTAAACGCTGCACCAGCGCTGCGGCGATGCGTTTTTCATTCATCACAGTTTCATGCAAAACACCATCAATTCGCTGACGTACACGTAATAGATTTTCTTCAGGCTCAATGTGAATATCAGAAGCCTTGGCTCTTAACGCATCTTCGAAAAGTTTTTCAAGCAACCTGAACACCGGAGCATCAGTTGCATCAACGGCTTTGAGCATAACCCCCAGGTCAATATCATTCTCGGAAAGCTCTTCATTCAGCTCCAGCGCCAGATCATCGAGCTCTCCGGTGCTGCTGTACATCCCGTCAAGCAGATATAAAAGCTGTGATTCCTTGACTACCGCCTGTCTGACACGTTTTTGCAGAATGCGCCCCAGTTCATCATAGGCAAAAAGATCTGTGGGATCGGCCATGCCAACCAACACATCACGCTCACGGTTTTCCAGAACGATAACGCGATAGCGTCGTGCGACATTCTCTGAGAGTGTCTGAACGGTGGAAGGCTCCAGTTTGAATTCCTCCAGATCAATCAGGGGAATCTGCAATTGCTGTGAAAGAAACTCCAGTAAACGCTGCTCTTCAATATATCCAAGCTCGATAAGGGTATTACCGAGCTTGTGGCCGGTTTTCTTTTGTTCCGCCAGCGCACTCATCAGCTGATTTTCGGAAATCACCTTGTTCTGAACCAGCAAGTCGCCAATGCGAATTTTTTTATGGACTTTTTCTGTCGGTTTGTTATCTGTTCCCAACATATTACTGTTTCCCGTTATTTTGCTGATTGATCAGGCCGATTCTCTGTCTTGCATAATTACCCAGTGACAGACTCAACCCACCTGTTTGCAATGCCTTTAGATAGGCTTTTTTTGCTTTTTGCGGATCATTCAGGGCATCAAGACTTACCGCGAGCCCCATCCAGTATCCAGCATTGGCAGGAGCTGCTTTTGCCAGGGTGTTATAAAGTTTTAATGACTCGGCAAAATTTCCTTTTTGCTGATACAAAGAAGCCAGCATAGCCGTTGACCTGATACCGGCCTTGTCTTTGGATTGCAAAGCTTCAAGTAAGCCAATCACATCATCAACCCGGCCTTCCTCAATGAGCACTCGTGATTGGAGCAGTACCAGGTTTTCATTATTTGGATAAAACTTTCTGGCTGTACCCAACTGTTTTTTTGCTTCATCCAGGCGATTGTTTCTCAGCAACAGTCCTGTCAACAATTCATGGGCTGGAAGACTGTTAGGGGTTTTGCGCAGAATATCTCCAAGGTTTTTTTCAGCTTCAGTCAAACGACCTGTTTCAAGCAATTCTTTTACCAGTGCAATGCCTGTTTTAGTGGATTTTACGATAAGTATTTCAGAAGGCTGTTTATTAGGCACAGGTTTAACAGGCTTGGTTTTTTTGACAACAGGCTGTGCGTTTTGAGGTTTCTTTGGTGCCGCAAGCGAGGCGATGGCGGGTTCGCCATCATCTTTTAGCGGCAGATAGGCAACAGTTGAAGACCGGGCAGGCTTCTTATCACCTTGCCTCTTTTCTACGGGAACCGCAATTTCAGGTTTCTCTTCAACTACAGCTGACATGCTGGATATTTCATTTTCCACTGCAACAGGAGCCTGCATTTCGGTACTGACCGGTTCTGCAATCTGTGGTTGCTGCTGTACGTTGGCCTTTACAGGTTTTATTTCAGACACTGCCCCAGCCTGTTGCTGTAACCACAAGTAGTAAGCCCCGGCCCCTATGACAACAACCATCACTATCACCCATACGGCAAAACGCATGTAGTCTGGCCCCTGTTCTGACGGTGCTTCGGCGGCAACCTGGTATTTACCAGGTTCAACCGTTAAAGGCTCACGCTCATCTAGATCCTTAAGTACCTGGTTAATGATACTCATAAAGGGTTATCCATCAGAAAATAAATGCCCGCCATGGCCGCCGTTGAAGCCGACATACCCAACAGGGCAAAGGAAAAGATTTTCCAGAACCGGTTGCTGTCATTAATACTTTCAGTATCTTTGACCGCCTTTGCCAGGTGTTTTCTTGTTATTTTTGAAGTCCCTTCACCATAAGCGACCAACAGGCATTTATGTGCCAACACATTCACCAGCCGGGGAACTCCCCCGCTGAACCTGTAAAGCTGGCGGCTGATTTTCTCATTGAACAGTTCAGGGCCGGTATAACCGGCCACTGACAGGCGATAACTCAGATAGCCATTGATGGTATTCAACTGCAACGGAAACAGACGATGGGTAAACGTGATGCGCTGTTTTAACTGACGAACGGAAGGCTTTTCCAGATTATCATCCAGTTCCGGCTGCCCCAGCAATACAACCTGTAGCAGCTTGCTTTTTTCGGTTTCCAGGTTGGTTAACAGCCGCACGGCTTCAAGACAATCTTCTGGTAGCGCCTGGGCTTCATCTATAACCAATACGATGTTTTTGCCTGCCGCCCTGCTTTCAATCAACTGATCATTGATCAGTTGCATGATGCGGTGCTGACCAATATTACGGGGATATTCGATACCCAATTCATCCGCCAATGAATATTTCAGCGCTGTAGGGGTAATTGCAGGATTGGGGATATAGGCGGTTATGTATTCCGGCTTTTGCGCCAGCTCATTCAACAGCTTACGACATAACAGTGTCTTACCGGTACCGACTTCACCGGTTACCTTGATAAAGCCTTCACCCATATCAAGTGCAACCAGCAAGGTATTAAGTGCTTCCTGGTGATTGGCAGATGAATAGAAAAAACTGGTATCCGGTGTCAACCTGAATGGCTGTTCGCTAAGGCCGAAAAACTGTTCGTACATCTAAGTGCAAGCCTCAGTTTCTTTCACCTTCGTTACCGAATACATCAACCTGCCCACCAACATGGAACCCCCGGTCAAGTGTATCAATTCTATTAGAGGACTCATTCATGTAATTACCCCATGCTCTGGAGGAATCAACCACAATGGGTCTCAACAGAATGACCAGTTCGCTTTTGCGTGAGGCCTGCCTGGTATGGCGAAATGCCGAACCGATAAAAGGCATATCGCCAAGTACAGGTACCGAACCCAGGTCTTCAGAAGTAGCGTTTTTCATCAACCCCCCAATAACAACCAACTGGCCATTTCTGGCACGTACAATATTGTCAGACTCCCTGACCGTGGAAAGAGCCAGTGGTAATGTCTGGATCTGTCCACCTATTA
>JABDQZ010000329.1 GCA_013041975.1 Gammaproteobacteria bacterium | reverse complement strand
GGAATGAACAGGTCTATCATCGTGGATATAAAACTCAAAATGAATCCTATACTCCTACCATAGCCGGTGCGATCCTTGGTGGTGCTGTCGGTCATCAGTTTGGTAAAGGTGATGGTAAAGATGTTATGACGGTTGCCGGTATGTTGCTGGGTGGTTCTATTGGCAATGACCTGGGGAAAAAGCCAGAGCAGGGCAGACGCTATGCGACAACCGAAAAGCGTTGTGAAACGGTAGACAATTATCGTGAGACACGTGAGCTTGTTGGCTATAATGTCCAATACAAGTATCGTGGTAAAAGCTACTGGACAGAGACCGATGCTGATCCAGGCAAATACCTGAAACTTAAAGTCAGTATTACACCAATGGAATAATTATGAAGAGTGTTCATTTCATCAAAGCCGTTTTTCTGGCAGTGCTGATGTCATTTATGTTGCTGGCTGAGCCGCTGCTGGCCGATGAAAGACGTAATGGTTACCGTCATGATGGCAGACATAACGTCACGCTGGATCGTGCAGTAAAAAATGCAAGAAGTCGTTACAACGGACGAATTATTTCAGCTGAGACAGTGGGTGCAGAGGATGGCAGTACACACAATATTCGCATTCTGACTAACGATGGCCGTGTCCGGCGACTGAGAGTGGATCCCTCAACGGGTGATTATGTCAAACCTCGCAGAAGGTAAAGTGCTATGCGCCTGCTGATCGTTGAGGACGAGCAGAGTCTTCGTGAACAGTTAAGGCAGCGTCTCATTGACAAGGGATACAGCGTTGATGCGGCAGCTGATGGCAGGGAGGGGTTGTTTCTTGGAAGCGAATACCCGATGGACCTGGCCATCATCGATATTGGCTTGCCTGAAATGTCTGGCATTGAAGTCATCAGGGAACTTCGCAAGCAGCAGAAAAACTTTCCAATCCTGATTCTGACCGCGCGTTCCAACTGGCATGATAAGGTTGATGGGCTCGAAGCCGGAGCCGATGATTACCTGGTTAAACCTTTTCATGTTGAAGAATTGTTTGCTCGTGTTAATGCCTTGTTAAGAAGGTCTGCTGGTCATTCCTCATCGTTATTGGAATACGCCCCTCTGTCACTGGATACAGCGCGGCAGGAAGTCAAGGTCAATAATGACACGGTGGACCTTACCAGCTACGAATACCGCGTGTTGGAATACCTGATGTTGCATGCGGGCAAGGTGATTTCCAAAATGGAATTGACTGAACATATTTACGATCAGGATTTTGACCGTGACAGCAACGTGCTGGAGGTCTTTGTTGGCAGATTGCGAAAAAAAATTGATCCTCAAAGTACGCTTAAACCTATTGAAACGGTGCGTGGTCGTGGCTACCGGTTTTCGCTGACGGCTGTAACCGATGGGTAAAACCTGGTCGCTGAGCAACCGCCTGATTGTTTCTGCGAGTCTACTACTGGTTGCCTTTCTAGGAATTGCCGGTTTCTCTCTGGATGCGCTGTATCAGAAACGGGCTACAGACGCTTTACAAAACGAATTGCTTAGTCATATTTATACCTTGCTGTCAGCATGCAGAGATGATGACAAAGGACTCCCCGTTCTTGATGAGTTGATGCCGGACCCCCGCTTTAATCAGATTGAGTCAGGCCTTTTTGCCCATGTTGAAGGTCATTCCAATGGTTATTCCTGGACATCAGTCTCGGTATTGGGTGATGAGTTGGTTTTTGATGTAAAAATGTTACCTGGGCAACGTTTTTACACCGCACAGGATCAGAAAATGTTGCTGCATTTTGGTATCGCCTGGGATGATTATGAGGGCGTTCCCAATAATTATACTTTTTCAGTTGCCAGTGATTTACAGCCATACCGGGAAGATCTCAACAGTTTTCGTCAGGAACTGGCTTTGTGGCTGGGCGGAAGTGCGTTCATTCTGATGCTAGTGCAGGCATTTTTGTTACGCTGGGGAATGCTGCCGCTTAAACAGGCCGCTGTTGATATTAAACAGATCGAGGATGGACGCCAGGAGCAATTGCAGGGTAACTATCCTGTTGAATTGCAGGGACTGACGGGCAATATCAACTCGCTTATCCAGCATGCCAATGCCAGTCAGCAGCGCTACCGGAAAAGTCTGGGTGACCTGGCGCACAGTCTTAAAACGCCGCTTGCCTTGTTGCTGGCAGCCAGAGAGCAAAATGATCAGCAACTGAAAAACACCCTGGATGAACAACTGCCGCGTATTGATGAGCTGATTCAATACCAGCTGCAGCGTGCTGCCGTGATGGGCAAGAGCACGGTCGCACAAAGCATCGAGTTATTGCCGGTGGTTGAAAAAATCAGTCGGAGTCTGGCCAAGGTTTACCATGATCAACATATCGAATTTGATATCGATATCAATGCTGATGTTCGTTTCAGGGGTGACGAGGCAGACTTGATGGAGTTGTTAGGGAATCTGCTAGATAACGCCTGTAAATACGGCAGAAAAAAAGTCAGGGTCAGTGCATTTGAACAGCCTTCACTGGTTATTACCGTTGAAGATGATGGCACAGGCATAGAACCTGATGACAGGCAGAAGTTCTTGCAGCGGGGCGTCAGGGCTGACCAGAAAAAGTCCGGGCAGGGTATCGGTCTGGATATCGTAAATGAAATTGTCGGCCTTTATGAAGCTGAACTGGTTATGGCTGACAGTTCTCTTGGAGGAGCATCTGTATCGGTCAGGTTCGGGTGAAGCCCAAGCGTTTTCATGACTTGATCTTGACGGTCAGGGTCTTTATTCTTCGTGTAAATAATAAAAATAAAGAAAACACTGGTTAATTCCATTGGCGTCATCCGCACTTAGGCGGGTTCAATAATAATAAAATATCGGACTGGTGTTGCTGGTGTAAAGCCTTATCCTTTTTTCGGGGTGGCAGAATAATCAGAATAAATAAACTTTTGAGGAGGCACAACATGTCAGATGAGCAGCATAACTCTGACGAAAAACCCCGTTATTTCCCGGATATCCAGGAAGTCGCTGTTGACGCACCGTTACTGTGGCTAAAAAAAGGTTGGCAGGATATGAAAGCCTGTCCTGCAGGCAGTCTTTTCTACGGGGTCTGCTTTGTCATTGGTGGTTACCTGATGATTTTTTCATTGCGTGATGCACCTGAGTATATGGCTGCCGTTATTACCGGTTTTGTCATTGCCGGTCCCTTTCTGGCACTGGGTTTGTATGAACTTAGCGCTCAGCATGAAAGAGGAGAGTCCTGCCAACTTCGAAAATCTCTCATAGCCTGCCGTAAAAATGTCGGCAATATGGCAGCGTTTGCGGCGATATTGCTGGTGCTCTATCTGGGCTGGGTGAGTGCTTCAGTTATGGTTTTTGCCGGTTTTTATTCAGGTGAATTTCCTACCTTGGGAGAGTTTTTTCGACACCTGATTATGACAGAACATATGAGTTTCCTGATCGTTTATTTCAGTGTGGGTTCAATGTTCGGAGTGATTATTTTCTCTATCAGTATTATTTCGATACCGTTGATCAAGGATAAGCAAATGGATGCACTCGCTGCTACCATTGCCAGCGTGCGTGCGGTGATTTTCAATCCCGGCCCGATGATAGTGTGGGCCGGGTTTATTGCTGTGCTGTCGATGTTTGGAATGGTGACATTACTGCTTGGTACACTCGTCGT